>WFOZ01000761.1 GCA_015487825.1 Planctomycetaceae bacterium | reverse complement strand
GTTCTTAATAAATACGCAGGACTGACAATTGGTGATTCTGAGTTCAATAATCTGGTTGTCAATTCTCCTCATTACCGAAAAAATGTTCGCGATTTTTCGGGCAAGCCTCGAAAGTTAATGGGGAAATTGTATCCGATGCAAGCCGGGTATCGAAAACGGGGAGAGTGTGGAACCGAAATCAACGATTGGTGGCAGCATCTGGGACAATGCGCAGATGATTTAGCGGTTGTGCGTTCGATGTGGACGACCGATAACGATCACGCTGCCCAGTTGCAATTTCATACGGGGCGGCACATCTTCGATGGTTTTTTTCCCTCCATCGGTTCCTGGGTGCATTATGGTCTCGGTTCGCTTAACGATAATCTGCCACAATATGTTGTGATGGGAACGCCACCCGGTGATTGTTGCGGCGGAAAAGGGGCTCACGATGGTAGCTACCTTGGCCCGGAACATTCAGGAGTGAAGATGTCGGTCGATCCGAGCAATCCGCTTTCGTTTGGTACACCGGGAAGTTCTGTTTCCAGGCAGGAACGCCGCAGCCAACTCGATCTGCTGGGCGAACTGAATTCAATAGCAGGTATAGAATACCCCGGTGATCCGGAAATGAAAGCCAGGATTAAATCGTATGAACTCGCTTTCAGGATGCAGATGGCAGTTCCGGAAGTTGTTAAAATTAGTGATGAAACGGCTGCCACTCAGGAATTGTACGGGTTGAACAACAAGAAGACTAAACGTGTCGGACAACAATCGTTGATCGCTCGCAGACTTATCGAAAAAGGAGTGCGATTTGTACAAATATACGATGGCGGCTGGGATGCACACACCAAATTGAAGAAGAATCATAGCGAACATATTGAACAGGTCGATAAACCAATTGCGGGGCTTCTTAAAGATCTCAAACAACGTGGCCTGCTTGATGAAACACTTGTAGTCTGGGGAACAGAATTCGGCAGAACGCCCGGTTCGGAAAAATCAGATGGTCGAGATCATCACCCGTACGGCTTCTCAATCTGGATGGCTGGGGGCGGCATCAAAAGCGGTGTCGTTCATGGAGCCACGGATGAAATCGGTTTTCACGCTATCGAAAACAGGCACTACGTAACCGACCTGCACGCGACCGTCATGCACCAACTCGGCCTCGATCCACGAAGATTGGAAGTCCCCGGTCACAAGCGACTCGATATCGATTTCGGAGAGCCGATTCATGATATCATTGCATAGTGGTCTTTGCTTCGTTGTTACACTATCGGCCTATATTTCCCTGATATTTTCAATCTGACATAACGATCGTCTGTGATTCCGTTTCCCAGAACGCATCAATCTCGATCCGTATCCCATTGAATGGGGAGATCGCGTTCGGCCAGGTTCAATAAATGATGACACTGTGCTGTTGTTTCTGCGATACACAGGAACTGACCTTTATGGACCAGGTTATCCTTGCCGAAATTCAGGTTTAACGGAAGAATTCCGGATTGTTTCTCCGGTCGAAACAGGTGACCGGGTTGATCAAACAAGGCCAGCAGTTCTTCTGTTGAAATTGGCTTACTTAAACGCAAATTTCGTAGCAGCCATGCTCCTTCCGGATGAAAGTGCCGGGCCAGTAGCGAAGGATAAGTCGCTCCGGTGACTCGTGCATTGATTTCACAGACATAAACATCGGGAGTTGCTTTCCCCTCCCGTTCAACAACGAGCCAGTCGATACTTGCAGTTCCCCGGTATCCTGTCTGATGGAGCCAGTTTCCCACCGAAGCGGCTTGCCTCATCATTTCTTCACGTAAGCCGGGTAAGTGCTTCAGATAAGCCGGTGGCGATTCATTTCCCTGATGGATACTGTCAGGACTTAGAATCTGTTCGGTCATGTCATAAGCGTAGATGTGCGTCTCGTCCAGAAATAGCTGTGTACTGGGGCTGCGTACTTTTTGAATCCCGAGAATCCCTTTTTCCAGCCATCCCTGAACCAGACAAGGCCCTTCATAGAAGAAATGATCAGGGACTTCAGGAAAGGATTCCGGATTCTCCAGCTCACGAAGCCGCATCATTCCAATTCCGGAGGCCCCAATTTGCGAACGCAATACCACTGAAGCGTAACCCCGCCCGGCAAGTTCACGGGCACAATCAGCAAGATCAGCAGCCGATGCTGCCAGAACAGTATCAAAAGCGGGAAGTCCTTTTTCCACCTGGTATTGATGCAGAAGGTACTTGTTGTTTCCATCCTGACTGGCCGCTGTGGAAGAAATCGTCTGGCAATTCAGATGCGTTGCAATGTGTGATAATATTTCATCCGTTACGTATCCATCGAGCCATTCTGCACCGTGCTGCGAAAGGGTTTCCAGGTGGTGACAAACAGCAATTTCCTTGCCCGTTTTCAGACTCTCTCCCAGTTCGATATAATCGCGGTGCTGCATCACCTGCATACGGGGCAGCGATAAACCAAGGTCTTCCTGCAAATAGCGACATAAGACTTCATCCGGTTCACGTTCGAGAACAAGAAGGTTGTCTTCGCTGTGAAAAAGCAGGTTGATAATCGGAATGAGCCGCCCGCCGTAGGAGTCGATTTCTCCAACTTCATCAACCAGTTCCTGTGTCTGCCGCTCATTCCCGAAAAACAGTGCCAGCAAATTTGCAAAAAACGCAACTCGCCGCGACCAAAGGGGAGGCAATTGACCATGCGTATCGACAAACTCAATTTTATCACAATTCGACATCACTACAATTTCATTTCCCGATAGGAATGCGAGGCATCTCTCTGATACTTACAGAACCATATCTAACTGGACAGCGCCAGGTTCTATTTAAGGCTTGATGTAACTCGTGATATACCTTGATGTTATTTCCTCGTTCCCAAAGTCCACCTTGGGAACGCAAGGGAATGAAGCTCTTGCTTCACGTCGGAACTAAAATTCATCTCAAACGAACGAAAACACGCGGGAAGGAGGACCTTCCCAGCCGTGCGTCCCCAAGCAGGAGCTTGGGAACGAGTTGAACCTGGCGCTGTCCAGCTAACATAATATCTTTAACCGCACTTTGAAAGTGGTAAGCGATAGTATGCAGATCGTCTGATTGGTTACAGCTATCAGAGCTCAGGCAATGATGTTGTGTAGGACGTTACCGCCAATATCGGTTAAAGTTTCTTTGCGTCCCTGATGGAACCAGTGTAGAATTTCGTGATCCAACCCCAGCAGGTGCAGGATTGTTGCGTGAATATCGTGTAAATGAGCTTTATCGATAATCGCTTCGAAACCGAATTCGTCGGTTTCTCCGTGGGCCATTCCGCCTTTGACATCGCCGCCAGCCATCCACATCGAAAAGCCGTATGGATTATGATTCCTCCCCGGCTCCCCCTTCCCTTCACTAAAAGGCATACGCCCGAATTCGCCTCCCCAGACGACCAACGTATTTTCAAGCAGGCCACGTTGTTCGAGATCAGCTAATAATGCTGCAATCGGTTGATCGACCTCGGCGGCATGTAATCCGTGATTTGATTCAATACTTTTATGCGCATCCCAGGTATCTTCCAGATGCCCTCCGCCCGAATAAAGCTGGACGAACCGAACCCCTCGTTCAACAAGACGCCTTGCGACCAGACAATTGCGACCAAATTCGTCAGTCGGTTTTGAACCGATGCCGTAATCTTCGAGAGTCTGTTTTGTTTCTGTTGATAAATCAACCGCTTCGGGGGCTTCGGCCTGCATACGGTAAGCGAGTTCATAACTGTTAATTCGGGCGGCCAGTTCACGCCCACCGGGCCGTTTGCTGAGATGTTCATGATTGATTTTATCCAGCAGGTCCAACTGCGTTCGCTGAACCTTACGATTGATATGAGCAGGCCCTTTCAAATTGAGAATCGGATCTCCTACCGGTCGAAAAAGTGTCCCCTGGTATCTGCCCGGCATAAAACCACTCGACCAGTTTGGCTGTCCGCTGATCGGACCGCCTCGTTTATCAAGAATGACCACATAGCCAGGCAGACTTTGATTTTCCGTTCCCAGACCGTAAACAGCCCAGGACCCGAGCGAAGGGCGACCGATGAAAGTTTTCCCCGTATTCATTTCCACCAAAGCAGAACCGTGAGCGTGACTGTCAGTATGACAGGAACGGATAACAGCCAGCTTATCTGCATGTTTACGAACATTCGGGAAGAAGTCGGAAATCAATAATCCACTTTCTCCCCCAGGGCGAAACTTTCGGAATGAAGGAGTCAGATAGCCGACCTTTCGACCGCCAGAATTGATGAATTTTTTGTCGGCAGGGAGTGCTTTGCCTGCGTACTTTTCAAGCTCCGGTTTGTAATCGAAAGTATCGACCTGACTCGGGGCACCATTCATCATCAGAAAAATGACACTCTTGGCTTTGGCTTGAAAATGTGGTTTCTTAGGCGCCAGGGCTCCCTGAATATTTTTTAGTTCAGCAGCGTTTACAGATTGGGAACCGAAACCATCTCCAGTAAGTAAGCCGGCAAGAGCAAGACCGGCAAAGCCGCCTCCCATTTCCCAGACAAGCTCTCGACGAGTTAAACCACAGGGAAATTGTGACATCATTTTATTCCTGTCTGGAGACAATGAGTAGAGTATCGCAGTAATGTAATGTCGACCGGATTAACTGGACAGCGCCAGGTTCTATTTGAGGCTTGATGTAACTCGTGATATACCTTGATGTTATTTCCTCGTTCCCAAGGTCCACCTTGGGAACGCAAGGGACTGAAGCTCCTGCTTCACGCCGGCACTAAAAATCATCTAAAACGAACGAAAACAGGTGGGAAGGAGGACCTTCCCAGCCGTGCGTTCCCAAGCAGGAGCTTGGGAACGAGTTGAACCTGGCGCTGTCCAGTTAAGGCAGCAGTTTATCGATTTTCTTTTCAGAGATGTCTGCCAGATAAAGTACCCGGTTGGGGAAAAGTTTTTGTAATTGATCGACAGAATATTTCTCGGGCAGCCAGTGTGCTCTTAAAACCCGGGTATTCAGATCAGGGCTGTTGATTACAAAATCGAGATGTATATCGTCCGGGTTCTTTTTAATGAAGACGACGGCTTCTTCTTTAACGTTGCTGTCAATCAGTTTATTAAATGCAGCATGTTGCACCCGGGCGAATTTCACTTCGCTGATGCCGGCTGACATATTTGAACTCCAGAACGGTTCAAATGTGGTGTAGGAGATAATCAACGAGATCAAAGGGAGCCCGAGCCACCAGATTGCCGTCCAATGGCGATCACGAATTCTTGCATTGTAAGTAAGTAGCTGCGTACTGCGGGCGAAGATCAGAATGAGAAGCGGGGCCGATTCAAACACGTAATGCCAGTGCATGATGCCATCGTACCAGTAAGGCAGGTGTACCAGATGCAGGCTGATTACAGCTGCAAAAATTGCCCACCATTCTTTTCGGTCGTTTTGTCCGATAGCACAAAAGAAAATAACTCCGGCCAGCGTAGGGATAATTCCCAGGGTCCATTGACTGCTTGCAATCAGGCGATGTTGTTCATTTTCAATTGCCAATGCCGTGGTGAGTTCTGTTGCCCAACGATCATAATGCTCAATCACTGGGAGTGGCTCCCCCGCCTGCTGCTGTTCTGCGATCTGTTTTTCTGCACGGGAGCGATTATGAAACCCGTACTGGTGTCTGGGAGTGTGAAGTTTCGTGTATTGTTCGTAAGGAGTCAGCAGGGCATGCCCCGTTGTTTTTACGTTATAAGGCAGCAGTAACAGTAAACCGATAATTACAGGGACGCCGATTGCGAGCAGCTGTTTCACCTTTTGCCGGATCGTAAAATCTTTTGAATGCAGCACCGATGCCCAGTACCACAGACCGTAGGGCAAGCCGATTCCGAATGCGGTCATCGGACGGCAGTACATGGCAAAAATCAGTCCGATTCCCGCCAGAAATGCCTGGTGATAATATTTGCGAATCGACCAGCGATGAAACATCCAGAGAAAAAAGATCAGCCCAACCAGGCAGGGGTGATGTGCCAGTAACAAATTTCCAAACAGGTTCATACCGGGGGCCAGGGCGCACAACAGGCCGGCCAGTAGTCCGGTCCCATTTCCCGAAAGGTCGCGACCAATTCGAAATACAAGCAGGCAGATAAGTCCCTGTGCTACGTAATACCCCCAGTAAACAGAACCTGCTGCCGCAAATGGCAGCATCCAGAGACCCGTTCCCGGAAAATAGCGGCTGACAAATTTTCCGGGGAAATCATTCAGGACGTGCATTTGATCGAACAGTTCCGGTGCTGCTTCAAATCGGTCGTTTGTAATGCGCCCCTTTGAGAAAGTTTCCATCTGGAACAGGTAACTGTATTCATCGTGATAAGCCGGGGGAAGATCTCCGAAACGATGCCCGATGTGTGCAACACAAAACAGTCCGGTTATTGCAATCACGCCCGAAACAAGATATTGAAGCCAGCGCGGATCGTAACGCTTTTCTGATTCATTCACTGAAGCAGATTCTGCTTCATATTTCCCTGCCTGTAACCACGATTCAACTCGGACTGCAATATTGCTTTGTGGATCAGCCAGATGGAATCTCCACTTGTAAAACAGAGGGAGCCCCACCAGCCAGTATAGATACAAAGAGGTATCAGCATCAAAAGCAGTCATCCATGCAGCCAGCGGGAAATCGGCAGAGAACGTGAAGACCCAGTGTTGCCATTCCATCGGGACAATAAGAAACATTGTTGCTACGAACGTCAGCAAAGAGGCTATCGCAATTCTGCGAGATGATCGTCCGGATTTCGCATTTGGCCGCGTTTGATTAATCAAATTGTCAGCCTCTGATTTTATAGCCACATTTAGTACCAATACTGAAACGCAAATCTACTTCAAAATTCCCGACACGAGTGATTCAGGCTGATAGCCGCAACTGGTACCAGATAGTATTGGAAAATTGCACGACACGCAAAGAAATTGATTCCTGATCCTGCAAAGTATTGCGAGAGTTGACACTGAATGCTTTGTATACTAATTTTAATTGATACAGTGGTAAACTTCAGCTGTTTTCCTCTCTATATCCACTGAAATTTCTTGCAGATCACCTCAATAGCAACAGGAGCCGACAGCATGGCAAATGAAGATGACTTTAATGATCGTGATAATCCATATGCACCACCGGAAACCTACGACTTCGAAGATGACAGGGAAGAAGGTAATTCGGGAAGAGTTGATTATGCAACATTCTGGGCTAGGTTTGCAGCCGTCTTTCTTGACGGTATCATTTGTAATGTCATAGCGTTTGTTGTTGGGCTTGTTTCAGGAATTTTAATGGTTTCTTCAGGTGTGGATCCTACCGATCCGGGCCCGCAGCTGGGTTTGCAGCTCTTCGGATTTGTCCTCCAGTGGGTTTACATGGCAGGCTTTACCTCTTCCTCGTACATGGCGACTCCCGGGAAAATGGCTATCGGAATAAAAGTGACAGATATGCAGGGCAATCGCATCAGCTTTGGCAGAGCAACGGGACGATTTTTTGGTAAAGCTATCTCGGGTCTGCTTTTACTGATTGGTTATCTGATGCAGCCGTTTACAGAGAGGAAGCAGGCCTTGCACGACATAATGGCTGGGACGCTTGTAGTTAAAAAATAATTGTTAATGTTTTTACGTTAACCTAATCCGTTGAGTTTATTCCCGGATTGCAAAAGCATTATGGCATCAACTGTTTCAGGATCAGCAGCACCTTTAGATAGCGTGCTGCTGGTTGTAACACCGGAAAATGTTCGGTTTGATTTTCGTATAGCCGGGCCTTTTCCCCGGCTGGTTGCTTTTTTCATTGATTACCTTCTTATTGCGGTGATTGTGATTGCAACGGCGATGGTTTTCGGTTTTCTTATCGGGGAAGCCTCTACCGGATTTATCTTGATTACATTTTTTGCTTTACAATGGGGATACGCCGGTTTTCTGGAAACGTTTTGTAATGGGCAAACCGTTGGTAAAAAAGCACTTCGTTTACGGGTCGTTTCCACCAACGGGCTTCCCATCAACGCCCAGCAGGCATTTCTGAGAGGTTTTCTAAGAACAGCAGATCTGGTCCCTCACGGTTTTGCCGGTTTAGGTTCGATGATGTTCAGCCGCCGGTTTCAAAGACTGGGAGACCTGGCTGCCGGGACGATCGTGGTCATTGAAGGAAAACAGGGGCGGGTTTCTTCTCCTGAATCGGTTCCTGCCACAACACTGAGTGCCAACATCATTCCTGCACGATTTCGTCCTGATCCCGCGCTGATCGAGGGGTTGACATTATATATGTCGCGCAGGAAAAAACTTTCCAAGCCGCGCAGACGCGAGATCGCCAGGAATCTGGCTCGCCATTTTATTCGTATGTGGAGCCTTCCGGAACAAACCAATCCTGATGAACTGCTCTGTTTGTTATATGCCCGACTGGTTGCCAGGCAATCAGAGCAGAGTGTCAAGCCCTCTCGCGATGAACAAAAAAGCGAGACGCCAAACTGGCTGACCGAGGGGATCGGCAAGGAGACTCTCGCATGAATATTACGGAGCTGATCGAATCTCGCAAAGAACAGTGGAAACAACTCGAAGAGGATATCGAATGGATTCGCGGCCATTCCAGTCGTCGAGTTGATCCATCACGCCTGGCCGATTTCGCACGTTGTTATCGAGCCGTCTGTAGCGATCTCTCTTTAAGTATTTCGATGGGTTTCCCGGACGAAACAATTCGCTATCTGCATCAGTTGGTTGCTGACGGGCATGCGATGCTGTATCGCAGCGAAACTTTTCGCATACGTGACTGGGGTAGAGTTCTATGTGTAGATGTCCCGAACAGAATTCTCCGGGATCCCTGCACCTGGATTGCGATGGCGATTTTCTGGGGGCTGTTTTTCGGAAGTTTTTTTGGTTCGATGTTGCTTGAAGATTTCAGCACTCAAGTTGTTGGAGAAGCGACACTGGCG
>WFOZ01000760.1 GCA_015487825.1 Planctomycetaceae bacterium | reverse complement strand
TTTGCCCGGCAACAAGGGCGCAATTCGTTCCCATTGACTAGCTGTGAGTTCGTAACGTTTGACCATCAAAAGACCTCCAGATTAGTGAAACTGGAAATCTATGAATCACATCAAAACTGATTTGTGAATCTTGAATGTCGATTGAACCTAGTGCTAAAGGTGAAGTTTACAAATCAGTTTTCCAGCGTTCAAACTCAGATGGAAGTAATCTGGTTATAGCATCAGGCGGCATGCTTGCAGGGTCATATGTCAGGTCGAACTGCCTGAAAACCAGTCCAAACCGACGCGCGCTGCCTCTTCCGCTTCCCGCTGCGCCTTTTTTTGGACGATTGGTTGATGGGTCGAAATACATTCTGTTCGCTGCAGCAATAATTCGCTTGCTGGCCAGCACCTGCTGTCTGCCACCGAACTGTTCCAGAATTTCACCATGAACTGCCAATGGGTGTTTGCTTTCGCGAGGTGCAATTAACAGGAATTTTGAATTCTGTTGATGCTCGCGGACCAGTTGCCAGGGCGAACGAACCAGGTGCCGATAATAATGGCGATAGTCCGTGCTCAAAACATAATAGTAGTCAGCCCTTAGTTTCCTTTTTCCGTCCGCACCCGGCGGGCAAAGGCTATCAAACCACAGCAATGCCAAACCTGACCACAATCCCTGTTCATTGGCAATTTCTACCGGGTTTAGCTCGGATAACAAATTTGTCAGTCGGTTGCCGAAAACATAGCGGTCAGGCAAAATGCCAATATTCTCCGGTGGTGATATTTTTGTTGAAATCATCTCCGAGCAAACCGGATCATCAAGCAAGTGAACCGGAGCTGGACCATCTGCTCCAGCCGCCAGATAATCCTCAAATTCTGATATGCCCTTATTGTTGAGTTTCTTTAACGCCATGTTCCTTAGTCCTGCATATTTTTGATGTTTTTCACCAGTTTGAATTTACGACAAAAACCTCTTACAACCCGATCAATCCAGTCTGATTTATCATCCTCACTGCCTCCCATATCCGGTGGATTATCCGCAATTCCGAGTTCACTTTTGCAATAATCCTTCCATTCCTCCCGCCAACTCTCGCTCTCGTCACCATCACCGTCAGAGTCTCTGATCAGTTCTTCCAAAACAACACGCAAGGCTGCGGGTAGTAGAAACCCCTGGATAAGCGGATTACTTTTTAGTTTGTACTTTATTTCGGGCAAAGCATTGTTCAGAATAAGTAGAGGGCGATTATCTGGGACAATCTCGACTTTCCAAACCTCATAGTCAAGATCACGATAAATGACCGGAAACAGGCTTTTGCGCCCGGCATCACCATCGCTGCTTTTTGGAGAAATGCGTTCTGCCGATGCCAATAGCATTCCCGGCATTTTGTCATTGTCAATAACTTTAATACGAAACAGGACAGAACCACTATGGTCCACCTGATTAAGAACCAACACAGACGGGATGGAAAGCTTAGCAACTGTACCACAGTCAAACCGTTGCCCGGAGGATCGGTGATAAGCCTCTATAACCACCGAGGCAGTATCAGGGAATTCGTATTCGGATAGTTCCAGTGATGCCTTTGCTTTCAATGGCTCGCCGATTTCAGCTTCAAGCATTGAAATCTCAAAGCTGCTCCGCAGGATTTTTACTCTGCCTGTTGAATTTATGCGCCGCTTCATGACTTAGGCTCCAAGGCTCGCGCTTCAACAACGAGATCCCGATTCCTGTCAAAGCCGGAAACATCCAGATGAAATTCCGGCGAACTGACATCCAGCGCAAGAATATTCGGTCTTAGTCGACGGACATCAGCGTTGTCAGCATTCAGGCTGAATTCTTTTCCCCTTTGCAGGTCAAAATCATAAATACTGAAACGCTTGAAGGGGTTGGCCCCGATCATGTCATAGGCCAGACGAATACGAATTGTCCGCGGGAACTCCCATTTCGTCGCCCCTGGACCAGCGTGAATTTCGAATCCTCCAATTTTCGGCTTGATCCGAATAGCTGTTTCGCGAGGTTCTACATCGGGACCTGGTTCGTCAGTTTTCGGTTTGGAACCCGTTGATTTTTTCTCCGGCTCTTTGATGGAGAAGAAGTCCAGCAGGGCATCCGTGTCCTCCATCACCTCCTGTTCCGCAATCAGATCATACAGGTTCTTAAGGGAGTGACGGATTGTCGTCAGCGTTTCATGTGGCATGCGCCACTTGTTTTTAAGCTTCTCGGCCTGTGGATTCCATTTCGTATGAGCCGGGTTTTCTGAATCGCCCAAAAACTCTTCTACTTTAGAATCGCTTGCCACAAATGCACCATAGGCCATCGAACCTCTGAACTGCGACCTTTCAGCGGTCAGTATAATCGCCCCCCTTGAGAAAAGTGCAAATGATTGCCCGTCTTCAGGCAAGGCTTGCAAATAAATATCAATAAAACTCTCTGCGTCTGCGTCATTTTTAGGGCGGAGTAAAACTGGAATTCTGACTTTGAGCAATTTGCCTTCCGAATACCTACTTTTCATTTCCTCAATCTGTTCTGGTGAAAAGCTATTTTCAGACAGCTCTTTTTTTCCTACAGCCCCAATCGCAACAAAGTCTTGCTCTCTGTTAAGGGATGAGCTGACATTCCTGACAAATTCAAACGGCGTTGCAGTTTTAGAATACTGTTCCGCAGTCTTCAGAAATGTTTCTGAATTTATCGTAACATCATCAACTTCCACCTCCAGCTTTCCGGAGAGTACAGAAAAATAGTAATTTGAGACAACACCTTCTATGATCGTCTCTTTTGTTATGCCTTCTGCAAGGAATGGAATTATTATCGATAACCCAGACTGGTCTGTCCTGGCCAACTTTGTTAGTCCTGAGAATTGATCAATTTCCGATTGATCAGTGACCGGTAATTGCAGCTTGTTATCATGTCGTGAAGAAAACCAGAAACCGTGAGGCTCATAGGCTGAGCCATCTATCTCATGGTGTTTGAGAACTGCCTGCCCCATCAGAGCCTTAATTCCATCATCTGTACGCTTTGTAAGACCGAAAAAAGCTCGAATTCGGGAGGATGAGGAAAAAACAAGTTTTCCAAGTCCCCAGCGACCACCCGCCTTGCCCGTCTTCTCCGATCTTGCCAGGTCACGCCAAAAACTGGAAAAATTCTTACCATCACGTTCTGTGAAACTGCCAGTTAAACCACTGGTATTGAAATCTTCAATTGTTAGTATTGGAATGTCCGCACCATTATTTAGCAGTGACGTGTTAATTTCACATGATTCCAAGTGTAGTTTAAGAGGTTGCAGAATTTTTCGTATCTCAACGGCATCCCGGCCTTGTAATCTGGAAAGTTGAAATCTTACTTTTACCGGTTCATGGCCTACAGCAGCGTCACTAGAGTTTTGAATGACTTCCCTGACGAGGGCTTCGCCCAACCCTACTTCATCATTGTTGAATTGGTCCCCTTGGTTTGGATTAGTCCAAACGCTGGAGGGATTTGCCTCATTGAATTCCCATTGCCCCATAATCAGCCTTTCAATCTGAATATTTCATCCTGCTTGTCTGAGTCCCCTTCAAACCGTACTTTCGCAGCCTCAAGTTCCTTTTGAATTGCCACGAATATTTTTTTCACATCATCGTGAGTGTATGAATAGGCATTTTTATTCGAAAGGTTTCCGATTAATCGAATGTCTTTGATCGTTCTGTTAACTCGTGATTCCGCCAATTCCACGAATTTTTGTCTTTTGTCGCGCATACTCTCACTCCGTTATATTTCCCATCTACGTACCCAATGAAAACCGCATTGTCAATATATTCGTTATATATAC
>WFOZ01000759.1 GCA_015487825.1 Planctomycetaceae bacterium | reverse complement strand
TACATAAGCTGGTCAGCAGGCATTTTCTTGAGAATCTCAAGAGCTTCTGGCGGATGTCCGGCCAGGAAATCTGAAGAACCGGAGCCTTCTGCAAACTCCAGGTATTCCTGAAATTCGAGACCGGTTTCTGTTGCTGAAAAAGTGACTGCATAACCTTGAGCATCGTTTACGGCTGCAAAGAGATGCTTTCCGACCTGGTCCATTAAACCGGGAAGCCAATCGAGTTTTATCCCGGGAATTTCCAGCATTTCGTCTTGTGCTTTTTGGACTCCTTCGAGAAATTTCACTTTCCCTTCCAACAGTTCGTCTTTATAAACTTCCTTGACGACCATCAAATTCACCGCCAGTGCGATATCTGCGCTGGAAATGACTTCTCCGATTTCATCGCTGGCAATATCTGCAACAGACTCTGCTCGCGGGTTATCTAAATGCTTGCGAATAATATCTGCTGCAGCTTTGTCTTCTGAATAGATCCCAAATCCCTCATGAGAAATGAATTCAAAAGAGTCATCCACGGCCTTTTCCATTGCTTCTGCATCACTGGCCGGAATCAGGAACACAACTGAAGGTTCTTCATCTTTTTTCAGGAAAACGGCAACCCAGAAATCCTGGCTTTTATCTACTCCATTCATTGTCGGGTTGGAAATTCCCACGCCGAGCATCCCTGCCTGCCCCTGAATAAGAGCACCAAAACCAGGTTGAATGTCATTAATAAAATCTGCAAGTCCTTCAACAGTTTTGTCCGGTGCTTTTAAGCGAATTACAGCAGCGGCTGAACTTGGAATTAAATCCGGGGCGTCGGCTGCATGGAGTGAACCTGCAAATAAAGTGATGCTGAGGCAGACTGCACTCAGACTAGCCAGAATACGCATAGTAGAGAATCCTTTTCAGTGGTGAAATAAGTGTGTAATCGAGCGATTACTTCAGCACGGCTGGTTTGTTTTGGCAGCCGTAACCAATATTGAATCCGGGGCTGAAATTTGCACAAAACGCATGGAAATTGACTATCAGCTGTATCGATTATCTTTCTTGTCTATACATTCCCGCTCAGGGGAATGAGTTTTGCACTGTTTCCAGTCAACGTTAGTGTAACGGCTTAAAACCGGCTTGGGATCATTCTCAAGCCAAAATATTGTGTCATTGGTTCAAAAAAACTGTTTTCGCACAATGGCCTTGTAGAAAACACAAAAACAAACGTAAAACTTTCACTAACTGGTAACTCTGCCAATTCTTCACGACTGATAACCGGCAATTCAAACTCTTACAGTAAAATAACCGATCACGTGTGGTAGAATTGAGCAGGCATTCTAGGAATGACCGCGAAATATGCCTATACCTCTTGGAAAATAGATTAACCCACCCGATAAATGATCGCATGTATCCAGACAAGGAAGAAAGCAGTCGCCATGAAAAGGTACAATCCCCGCTTGCAGCTACCTTCCCAGACCGTAATTGGTTTCATTTTTTTTCTGAGTTTATTTTTTTTATGCAGATCGTCTGAGCAGGCAGCATTTGCCCAAGCTCCTGAACAGGTCCCAAAAATAGATTCTGAAGAAGCAAAAATTGAACAGCATCGGCGAAATGTTGCTGTGGCGCTCAATTATTGTCGAGCATCGTTCCATCGAATTCGAAAATACCCGACTCAGGTTGTCATGGAGCAGGAAAGGCAGAAAATCCTCAATAATCTCAATCTGAATATTATTCAGGATGCAGAAATCATTCGGCTATATTCAGACGTCCTCGAAGAGATCGGTCAGATTCAACTGACTGATAAAGAGGAGGAACTGTATGACACCAAGTTCAAAAAATCACTACGCCAGAAAGTTACTTTTGATACATTAACGGTCGGATTGAATCTGATGACAGCTTCTTACCTCGGTGCGGTGCGAACCGGAGCAAGTAGTTGGTGGGATTATCGTAATTTCCAATGGAATCGCGATAACGAAATGTTGAAGCTGGAAAAAACACGTGTTAATGCAGTCGTAAAAAAATCATCGACCTTTCTGGATACATTCTGGAAACTGACGCAAAAAAATCATATTCCAGATCGCTGGCTGATTCGTTCTACAGATCTGGACGAACTTGAAAAGGCCATGAACCAGAAAGATCCGCAGGTTCGTTTGCGAATCCTCAAACGAATGCAGCCATTCATGGAATGCTATCCACCCTACTGGTACTATCTGGCAAGAACTCAGCAGTCACTCGGACAAATGTTCGAATCGCTGGCTACGTACGAGCGTCTGACTCGCCTCGAAACAGGACATTTCCGCAGAGACGACATGCTGGCCACGGCTCTGGCTAATCAGGCTGTTATCCAGGCCCATCTCGGTCAGCACACCGCTGCGGTCAGGACTGCCCAAAAAGCCTTAAAGGAATCTGCACAGGTTTGGGAAGCAAATCTGGCATGTGCCAAAATTCTTCAAAAGGCAGGGAAACTGGCTGATGCCGAAGATGCAATTTTGCGCAATCTGGATGTCGAACTGGAACGCGAACAGAGTACCGTCACTTTACTTACCTTCTATTACGATACGAATAACACGACAAAGCTGGCGAAGTATCTGGGCGATGAAAAAGTACTTGCCTACATTCCGCCACCTGTTTTAATTCGGTTTGCTTCCCGGTTGCCCGAACATCAAACACCTCCGATTGTCTGGACTGCTCTGGCGTCTTCGCTACGAATTGAACCTCGTTTGCGATTTGGTGATGACAGTATTATCGTCGCCTATCATCCGGTCTGGAAGATTGAACGAAGCAAGGTCTCGCTCCATTTTGGAGACCGGATTATCGAAGGTGAGAAATTTCGCCAGAATGATATTGATTACATTCTCTTTCCACAGGTTGCTGAATTAGGGGGCGTTTTAACCGGGCCTTCCGAGCTTCCTGCTCTCAAACTGGAAATTCAGTATGGCAAAAAAGATCCTATTCAACTTGCCTTTTCCGATAAAGCACTTTCAGGAAAAGCAGATTCGAATCGCCAGAAAGGTTCCAGTCGTGTGGCAGCTGAATCTCGCAGTTATCACTTAATCGCCGCAAAATGGGGAACTCAGCAGGTTGCTTATGTCCCGCACCAGTTTCCCAGAACGGCAGTTCTTCCTGATATTTACAGCAAAGATGTGGGGAGTATGCAGATTAAAACCGCTGAAAAAAACGGAGATGAACTCAATATCGATGAAATTAAAAAGGCATCGAAAGATGCTGTCGAGACAGAGGATGTTCCTCTAACGCGATAAGATTTCTGGTTTATCAATTCGAAATGTAACTTTCAGTGATAGTTTGTAGAATGCGTCGAGACGCACCTTTGATACACAGACCTCATTTGGTGCGTTGCAACGCACCCTGCGGTACTTATTTGGTCGTTGGAGGTGCCAGGAGTATCACAAGTTGCCCTCGCTTCAGAATAAAATCTTCAGCCTTCGAGACTTTATCC
>WFOZ01000758.1 GCA_015487825.1 Planctomycetaceae bacterium | reverse complement strand
GGTCAATACTGCTTCCTTATGTGTACCATTTTTATTGCTACAAATTGCATAATCGGGAGAAGAGAAATCCCCGCATAAATGAAACGACGGGTGATTTTTGTAAACGCAGTGCAGCAGAGAACTTGTTGACCTATGTTTCTAAAAGTAAACAATACCGGAAGAAGTCTGCGCCGATTTTCTATTGCATAATCGGCATAATGTTCAATATTCGTAACTTGAGCGAAGTAGCCAAGTAAAAATGGCTGTTTTATCTTTATGAAAGGGAAAAGGTCACGGGAATTCTGTCAGGGTTTCTGTGGAACCATTTGGTTGTCTGAGGAATGAAAGTTACGCCGTCACAAATTGGATTTATCATATTTTTGCTCGCCAATGCGACGATTTATATTCGTCCGTGGGAAATTTTCCCTGCGTTGGAAGGCGTGCAGATATACGTCTATCTCATTTTGCTCTCAGCGATGTTTTCCTATAAGCAGATTCAGACACATCTTTCCAAAGCCTCCCTTCTGGGCCAACCGATTACCTTGTGTGTGCTGGGAATTTTAGCTGCTGTAGGCATTTCTCACATCTCAAATGGTTACCTCGGCGGAGCGACCAAGGGGATGTTTCTAATGTTCAAAACCGTTATTTACTATCTGGTTTTAGTTGCTACTGTGAACACACCGAAAAGATTACGGTATTTTGTTGTCAGTATCATTCTTTGCGGGACAGTCAGTATTGGAATTAGTGTTGGTGATTATCACGATTTTCTTCAGATTGAATCGTTAACACATATTAAGGAACGAATTGGTTACACGTTGGGAGGGAAAGATATTTATCTGATCCGTCTGTGTGGAATCGGCATGTTTCATGACCCGAACGATCTTTCACTTTTAATTATCACCATTGGCGCTTTAAGCCTGTCGCAATTGTCAGATCGCAGCTGGGGAATGAGCCGCATTATTTGGGCAATACCATTCCCAATATTAATGCTTGCGATGTGGGATACACATTCTCGGGGAGGGTTAATTGCAGCCGGTGCGGCAACGATGGCTTTTTTAATGATGAGATATGGACGAACCTTCGCCATTGCCGCCGTTACAATGGGAGTACTTGTTGCACCATTGGCACTTGGGCGAATGGCCAGCATTGATGTTTCCAGCGGAACCGGGCAACAACGGATTCGATTATGGGCTGAAGGATTCGCAGCAATTCAGTCGCCGAAAATCATTTTCGGGATTGGCGAAGGGATGTACCAGGATTTGGCGAATTATGTTGCTCACAATTCCTATGTGCATGCGTTTGTTGAATTAGGTCTATTTGGCGGGACAATGTTTGTGGGTTGCTTTTTCTTTGCCGCTTATGGGATCTATCGCTTGAAAATTGATCGCGATAAAATTTATGACAACAGTTTAATCCACTTTCAACCCTACCTGGCAGCAGTGCTTGCAGCATGGTGCGCGGGATTTCTTTCGCTTTCTCGCTGTTATCCAACACCAACTTATACGATAGTAGGTATGTCGGCTGCTTATCTGAATTTGGTCGGAATCTATTTATATCCGATGCGTCCAGTATTATCTCTCGATAGACAATTGTTCCAACGCTGGGTTGCATGTAGTGCATTAGTATTTATTGCCATGTTTACAGCCACAAAAATGTTTGCAAGATTTGGTTAGGAAAGTTGCTTTCGTGTCCGTAAAAATAAACGTACTTATCAGTTGGATGGCCCATGCGGTAACGCTGGGAGTCGGCTTCTTTTTGATGCCGTATATCCTGCTTACCGTGGGGGACGGTACGTACGGAACCTGGCTGTTTCTTAATTCCATTGCCGGGCAAACGGGCCTGTTGTATCTCGGTTTCGGGGATGCTATTTCTCGCTTCACTTCCAAGTATCAGGCAGAAAAAAACTGGGCGGAACTGAATCGCACGGCTAGTTGTATTACGTCTGTTTATTTTGGTTCTGCCTGCGTTGCGATGCTTCTCGGAACGCTGTTCGCATTGATCGCTCCCTGGGTTTATGACTGGCCGGGACAATCGATAACTGAAGTACAGATTGTCATTGTGCTACTGACGATAAACGCAGCGGTATCAATTGGAGGGAGCTCTTTTGGCGGCATGCTGATGGGGATGCAGCGTTTCGATGTTGAACGAAGCATCGTTATTGCTGTAAATCTTGCCCGATTGGTTTTAACGCTTCTGTTTCTAAAATCAACCTACGGCCTGGTCACATTGGCTGGCATATTCCTGTCGTTGACCATTCTGGAAAATGCGGCTATGGCCTTGATGGCTTTTCGAATAATTCCAACACTCAGGCTGCAATTCAGCGATTTGAAGAAGAGTGTTTACAAGAAGTGTTTTTCATTCAGCCTGTTTACGTTTTTATCGCTGATCGCAGAGCATATCATTTACATGACCGACACCATTCTAATTGGGTATTTTCTGGGCCCCGTTGCAGTGGTTCCATATTATATCGCTTTTCGATTATGCAACATGGTAAGGGTTCCCATCCTGCAGATCGGTTATGTTTTTCTGCCTAAAGCGGGTGAATTACATTCAATGAACCAGAATGAACGATTGCGAAAACTGGTAAGTCAGGGGTTCGGTATTGCATTTCTTCTGATCTGCTCTGCGTTTATCGGCGCCTGTTTTTTCAGCGATCTGATGATTCATGTCTGGATTGGAAGCGGGTATCTAGAAAGCTACCTCATTGTTCTCATTCTCCTGGGAGGGCAACTGGTTGCTTTGCCGACACACTTAATGCGTTACGCACTGGTAGGAACCGGCTATGTGCGAATCCCTGCATATCTATTTTTGGTTGAAGCTGTTGCCAACCTGGTTATTTCCTTAAGCCTGCTTCCTTACTGGGGCATTTATGGTGTTGCAGTTGGAACACTGATTCCGCTGATTGTTGTCGAACTTGGTTTAATGCTCCCGCTGGGAATGAGGCAATTAAAGTTAACTGCCGGCCAGCTTTTTACGCAGGGGCTTAGGCCTCAATTGATTCCTCTGATGATGATTCTTATGTATTGCATTATCGTTTTTCAGCTGCATCCTCAGGCAAGCTGGTTACATGTTGCAGCGATCGCATTAGGGGCGAATATCGTCCTCCTGCTGGGAATTGGATTGGTCTACTGGAAAAAAAAAGCACAGAGAATTGAACATATTCAGGAAGCAACCGCAGTACATTAGAAAAATCAGCGTTGTGAATTCAGCTACATCCGGGCCTGTTTGAAATGATACTTATGAATCGGGGAGTGTGACATGCAACATGTCACTTGTCATGCAAATTTGAAACGCGATCTCGCTTCTGAATATTCAGAAAGTGAACGTGGGAAATGCGCCGACTCTGATAATAATATTCGCATGCAGTGGTTTGATGGAACTCAGGTTGAAACGGTTCTTGAAATCTGGAGGAATCTGGAAGAGAAACTTGGTTCGACATCGCTGATGTGCAGTGCTGACTGGACGCAAATCTGGCTGAAACATTATCAGGAGTCACTCAGCGTCCGGTTTGTTGTCGGGTACAGGCAGGATCAGGCATGTGGAATTTGTTTACTGAGTGAATCAAAGCATCATCAGATTGGCCCGTTTTCGTTCCGCGCTTTACACCTGGGAACCGCAGGGGAGCTGCATGGGGAAAGTGTCTGTGTAGAATATAACGAAATCCTCTGCGACTCGCGGGATCGAAATGAGTTTGTGAACGAGTTACAGAAATTGATCCTGCAACAGAAAAACTGGGATCAGTTTCGACTTGATGGGATTGGCGTGAGTGCAGATCAATCGTGGCCACTGTTACAGAAAAATGAGCCGCAGCGGGAACAGATAACCGTTAATACGCGGGTTCGCGAAAGCCGGTATTTCGACCTGGAGCATTGCAGAACCCACGGCGGTGACATTTTATCGATGCTTGGGAAAAGCACACGATCCAATATCAAACGACGTATTAAAAAGCTGGGTGAGGTCGAATTAGAATGGGCTGAAACCGCCGGACAGGCAAGTGATATTTTTTCGGAACTGATCGATTTGCATCAGGCTCGCTGGGAAAAAGAGGGGCACCCCGGAGCTTTTGCCAGTGAGCGTTTTACCAGCTTTCAACAGGACTTAATCGCCTCTGTTTCGCCTCTACGGAAAGTTGTTCTGTGCAGGATTAAAACAGGGCAAAAAACGGTTGGCTGCCTGTATCTTCTTGTCGATGGAAATCGTTTATTGGATTACGTTTCCGGTCTGGCCTGTTTTGATGAGTTTCCCGGTGCAGGACTCATTTCGCATTATCTCTGCATGAATGAAGCTCTCAAACGGGGATATACGGCTTACGATTTTCTTGTGGGGGATAAACGACATAAGGAAAATCTGGGGAAATCAGTCAATCAGCTTCAATGGATTGTCTGTGAGCGAAACAGAGCCCTCTTTCGATTCCGCAACATGGCTCAAAAGGCAAGGCGTCTCGTGAAACGAATTGCGAGGAAAACATGACACAATCACCTATCGTTTCTCATACGACTGCTCCATTAATGTCGCAGTGCGGCTCCACCTCTCAGCCCAACCAGACAGGACGGGACGCAGAGAAAATACGTATCTGCCATGTGAGTATGTGCCTGTCAACCGGCGGACTGGAACGCCTGCTGGTTGAATTTGCCCGACGAACAAATCCGCAACAGTACGATCTTCAATTTGCTGTTCTGGGCGATGTTGGACAGCCGGCAGAAGATATTGCTGCACTCGGCAAAACCGTGACACAAATTTACACTGGAAAATCGAGCCGCTGGTCCCAATTCTCCAATTTGAAAAAACTGTTTGTTGATCAACGGATCGATATCGTTCATTCGCATAACACATATGCTCATTTTTACGCCAGCGTTGCAGGTTATCTTGCTGGTGTTCCCGTTATTCTTAATACGCAACATGGGCGGGGATGTGGCAATACTCTAAAACAACGCGGGCACTTTCTGCTTGCCAACCGACTGGCTCATCAGATTTTGGCTGTCTCTGAAGATAGTGCAAAAATCTGCCGGAAACAGGATCCGTTCAGTCGCTCACGCATTGCCGCGTTGTGGAATGGAATCGATCTGGAGCGATTCTGTTTTCATGGTCCGCAAAAGAAGCCTCATGCTATCAGTGTGGCTCGGTTATCACCGGAAAAAGATTTTCCGACGTTACTTCAGGCAACTCGACTTGTTGTTGATCACTATCCCAGTTTCAAACTGACTCTCGTAGGAGATGGGCCCGAGAGAAGTTCGCTGGAAAAACTTTGTTCAGAATTGAATCTCAATTCTCAGGTTACTTTTCTGGGTGAACGTAGCGATGTTCCCGAGTTATTGAAGCAGGCCGGACTTTTCGTTTCGTCTTCTTCAACTGAGGGGATCTCGTTGACATTACTTGAAGCGTTAGCAGTTGGGTTGCCCATTATTACCACAGACGTGGGGGGAAATCCGGAAATTATCGAACAGGATGTTACCGGCTATCTCGTCCCTTCCGGAAATCCTCAGCAATTAGCAGAAGCGATCTGCTCGCATCTGGAACACCCGGAAACATGGGACACGATGGCTAATGCGGGCAGGACCAGTGTAGAAAAGAAATTTCATATCAACCGTATGATTAAAGATTATGAAGACCTTTATCGCAGTTACATTCTGGAAAGACGCGGATAGTTGTAAGCGTAGCAGTGTGCATGTTGTTGAGACAAAATCTAATTTTCAGGTGCAGGCGTAACAATGAACATCTTATTTATCAGCTCGATTTTCCCCGATGCCTCTCATGCATCGCGGGGGACTTTCAACTATGAACTCTGTTCCGCTTTGCAAAAAGCAGGCTCGGATGTCAAAGTGATTGCCCCTCAGGCATGGACCGAAGTTCTTAAAGAGAAATTTAACGGAGTAAAACAATCTTCGACGGAACCGATTATTCATCAGGGGCTGGAAACTCATTATCCGACTTACTGGTATCCTCCTAAAATACTACGGGGGCAATACGGGAACTTCTACTGGAATTCGATTGAGGGAACAGTTAAGAAAATTCTCAAAAGCTGGCAGCCGGATTTCATCCTCACTTACTGGGCTCATCCCGATGGAGAGGCGGGAGTGCGCGTCTCTGAAATAACGGGAGCACCTTGTGGAGTCCTGATTGGTGGTTCCGATGTTCTCATTTTGCCCGATTCTCCTTCGCGCCGGCAAAAAGTGATAGATGTGCTGACCCAATCTGATGCGGTCATTCCGATCAGCAAAGGATTAGGAGAGGTCGTTAAACTCTACGGAGTTCATAAAGAGAATGTGCATCCGGTTTATCAGGGGGTCGATATAGGCAAATTCGTTACGGAAGATAAACAGGTTGCCAGAAGTTGGCTTGGACTTGACCCTGATCGTCCCCTGTTGCTGTGGGTTGGACGTATGGTTTCGGTGAAAAATCTGGAAATGCTGATTAATACCTGCGAGATGAAAGCAAATCGTGGCGATGATTTTGTGCATTGTCTTGTTGGTGATGGCCCTCTGCGTCCGCAACTGGAACAGATGGTAAAAGAGAAAGGACTGGAGGATATCATTTCGTTTATCGGAACAGTCAATCATGAAGAGCTGCCAAACTGGTATCAGGCGGCTGATTTGACCGTGCTGTGCAGTCACTCGGAAGGTTTGCCCAACGTCTTTCGCGAATCACTAGCATGTGGCACTCCGTTTGTCAGTACCGATGTCGGCAGTATCAGCGAAATTGCAGATTCCTCTTACGCGATGCTTTCTGAACCAGGCAACGAACTGGAATTGCTGCATGCCATCGATACTGTTCTTTATGGATCATATCAGGAAGGAGCAAACCAGGCAGAAAGACGATCATGGGATGACATGGCTAACGAAATTCTGTTGTTGGCAGATGTTTTACGATTCCCGCCTGAAAGAAATGATCAATTGAAATCAGAGATAATTGAACAAATACAAAATAATGATGACGAATCATCGGATCAGATGATGCATTAGACTTTCGGCAAGCCGAGACGGTGATGCTCCCGGATATTTCCGAATTAATATTACTGAGTGTTATTGGATGCGGATTGCGTGAAACAGAGTGAGCGGTCGGCTCACTCATTTGGGGCGTTTTAATACATTGAGGAGTTTAAGTTCTGTGGACGACGGATCTCAGAATAAACGTGTTCTGTTTGTTGCTTATCAGTTCCCGCCGGCTGGTGGGATTGGTGTGCATCGCGTCGTGAAGTTCGTGAAGTATCTGACTGAGTTTGGCTGGGATTCCTCCGTTCTGACTGTCTCGAATCCCTCAGTACCAATGCTGGACGACAGTCTTTGTGCAGACATCCCTGAAACGACAACAACAGTTAAAGCCAAAACGTGGGAGCCGGGCTATTCCTGGAAGCAGAAACTGGCTACAGGAAAAAGTGACTCTGCCTCTTGCCCAGAAGAAAAAAAACAATTCCTGAAACCGTTATTGAAATCAACTGCGAATTTATTACTGCAACCGGACATGCAGATTTTGTGGTATAACAATGCAGTAAGAGCGGGACGAAAACTGCTGCAAGAATTTAAGCATGATGCGATAATTGCAACCGCCCCGCCATTTTCCTCTTTTCTGGTGGGACGGAAACTGGCGAAAAAAACGGGAATTCCTCTGGTTCTCGATTATCGGGACGAATGGGGAATCAGTAATGCGTATTGGGAGAACAAGCAGCCGAATTTTCTTTCCGCAGCGATTCAGTCCCGTATGCAGAAAAGTCTTCTAAAAGATGCAGCGATGGCAATTGCAACAACACCTTCAAGTTGCGAGTCGGTGCAACGCACAGCAGACGAAGCCGGCTCTTCGGTTCGTTGTGAATTCGTTTATAATGGATACGACCCGGACGATTTCAACCAATATACCGCTGATAATATTCAACGAAAAGATTATGGCAACGGTATCAATAAATTTCGCCTGACTTACGCAGGAACGTTGTGGAACTTGAACAGCATACAGCCACTTATCGATGCCATTCTACATTTGGAAAAAGAGTCGCCTGCGTTACTTGAACAAATGGAATTTGTGGTTGCGGGCAGACGCACCGCCGAGCAGGAAGCGTTACTTGATCAGCTTGAGCAGTTTCCCTGTCAGATTATTCGTCTTCCTTTTATCAGTCACGACGAAGCGGTTCAATTGATGCAGACGTCTGATTGCCTGGCATTATTGAATTCAAATCTTCCGGGAGCAGAACGAGTCGTCAACGGGAAAATATTTGAATATATCGCAGCCGAGAAGCCTTTTTTGTTGATTTCTCCTCCTGGTGATATGTGGCAACTTACTGCAAACTGCCCTTATGCACTCCCTTGCAATCCCTCATCGCCCAAAGATATTGCAATAGCTTTGGGGAATCAGTTAGAACAGTACCGTAAAGGAGTTGCTCAGGAAGTCGGCACGTGGTCTCCCGAATCACATCAGCGAAGAGGGCGAGCCAAGCAGCTTGCCGGGCTGTTAAATGAAGTGACCTGCTCTGCTTCGTCGAGTGATTATCACAATTCGCAACACAAAAAGAATAAACAGGAGAAAATTCCGATTGCATAAGGTCTGCTGTGCGGACCAAATAGATGTTTCCCAATTTCGGTAATAGCCTGTTCAATGGGCTCTGCATTTACTCATTATCATGATATTTACTCTATCTCTTATTACTGGATTACTACTGATCGTGCCGCTGGGATACTGGCTGGCGCTGAGACAGCGCCATATCGACATGTGGATTGGCAGTTACTACTTCCCTGCTGGTCAGCCTGTTGAAACAGATGCTTCGGATGAACCGGTCGAACTGTTTATTGCCATTTGTGACCACTACGAACCTGGTCGGGATGGTACTTCTAAAGAAGTTGGTATTACGCTGGTTGATCGCTGGGTAAATGAGTATCCGCAGCTTTTTGATCAGTTTCGAGATACTCAGGGACAGGTCCCTCAACATACTTTCTTTTTTCCGCAGGATGAATATCAGCCGGAATACCTTGATCAGCTGAAGATTTTATGCGATGCCGGTTATGGCGATGTCGATGTGCATCTTCACCACGAAAGCGATACTGCTGAGCAACTTCGTGAAAAACTGAATGAATTCCGGGAAACGCTCTATCATCGTCACGGATTATTGCGCAGAGATCCTGATACAAACGAAATTGTCTACGGGTTTATTCATGGTAACTGGGCACTATGCAATTCTCGTCCCGATGGTTATTGCTGCGGCGTGAATGAGGAAATTACAATTTTACGGGAGACCGGATGCTACGCAGATTTCACCATGCCGTCGGCCCCTTCCAATACGCAAACTTCAACGATTAACAGTATCTATTATGCGACAGACCGTCCGGGAG
>WFOZ01000757.1 GCA_015487825.1 Planctomycetaceae bacterium | reverse complement strand
ATGTTTGCGAATGCGGTGCGTCGCGGACGTTTGGGGCATGCGTATTTGTTTGCAGGTCCGCAGGGAGTTGGCAAGAAAATTTTTGCGTTGGAGTTGGCTCAGACGCTACTTTGTGAGCAATTAGATTCAACTCAATTTGAAGCATGTGGCGAGTGCTCTGGATGCAGGCAGGTGCTTTCAAGTACACATCCCGATTTAATGCAGGTATCACTTCCGGAAGGGAAAACGGAATTGCCGATCGATCTGTTTGTTGGCTCTGCGGATAAACGGGGGCGCGAAGGATTGTGTCACGAACTCTCTCTTTCCCCCATGCACGGCGGTCATCGAATTGCTATTATTGATGACGCCGAGAAAATGAACATCGCCAGTGGTAACTCGCTACTGAAAACACTCGAAGAACCGGGTCCGGGGGCGGTCCTTATTCTACTTGCGATTGATCCCGATCAGGTAATTCAGACAATCCGCTCTCGTTGTCAATCTGTTTTCTTCGGTACATTGGAGCCTGCAGATATAACGGGCATCTTGCATCAACAAGGCATCGCAGCAAACGAAGCTTTGATTGAACAAGCCGTTCAACGATCTGGTGGCTCGGTTGGGAAAGCAGTTCGCTGGATTGAGCAGTCTGAAGAGCAGAATAATATCGATACTGATGCATTGGCAAAAATATTATCTCGCGGATCGTTTCGTGCAGAGGATCTGGCAAGAGTCGGAGAGGCGATTCTGGGACAGTGTAAAAGTGATCCCGGATCGCAAAGAGAAGCAGCCAAAAGTATCATGGAAAGCTGTTTAAGCTGGCTGCATCAGTCGCTTACAAATTCAAATGTGAATGTGAATCAGCAGGATGCCTGGGCTGATGCGATGGAGCAATGTTTCGAGGCGATTCTGCAAATTGATCGTAGAGCGACCGTAACAACCATTCTTGATGCATTCTACCACGATTTGGAAATCAACCTGCGTCCGACTTGGAACTCAAACGCATCTGCGTCATAATGCGGGCAGTTGTGTACTGTTAGTTGACAGGCCGCATTGAAGGTTTTCTCCGGTTATCAAAGGTCTGCTGGTAGAGCTGATCTCATATTAAATGTAAGTAGCAAATGGCTGAACAGGCAGTAGAGCAGTATATTGTAAGATACGGTTCTTCCCGGTTTCTTGGCTTATTCACCTGGAAAGCGAAAGGAGCGGTGCATCGCGGCGATGATGTCATTATTCGAACCAAACGGGGAACCGAATGGGGAGAAGTTTTGTGCATAGCCAGTAAACGTGCAATTGAATTCCTGGAATCATCCGAAGTCGAAGGGAGAATTCAGCGTTTCCCCAATGCGGAAGATTACGCAACCAAAGACGAGTGCCTGGCACAGGAACAAAGCGAGTTTGAAGTGGCAGGCCGATTAATCGCGGAAAGTAAAATGCCCATGCAACTGGTCGATGTCGAGCATCTGTTCGGCAGCGAATTGCTGGTTGTTTACTTCCTGGCTGAAAACCGCGTCGATTTTCGTGAATTGGTCAAGCTGCTTAAAGCTGAACTTAAAATTCGTATTGTGATGAGACACATCGGTGTGCGGGATGAAGCGGCATTACTTGCAGATTATGGGGACTGCGGTAAGCCGGTTTGTTGCAATACTCACCTGGGCGATAAACCGCCGGTCTCGATGAAAATGGCGAAAGTCCAGAAGGCTTCGTTGGACCCCAATAAAATTTCGGGGCGCTGCGGACGACTGAAATGCTGCCTGCGTTATGAATACGATACCTATCAGGAGTTCAGACGCGAACTGCCAAAGATTGGTGCTGAAGTGGTTACCCGGGAAGGGCAGGGCAAAGTCATCTCTCACGAAATTATTTCCAGGCAGGTTGTTGTAGTGTATGAAGATCGCCGCAGGGTCGTCACACCTCTGCAGGAGATTGTTTCTGTGATCAAAAAGAAGCCGGCACAAAAAAAAACTCAAGCGGAAAGATCGCCTGAGGATTCAAGCACCATCAGTTCCGATTCAGCAGACAGTTCAGATATTCCTGCTGGAAATGGAGACTCAACGACCTCTTAGTGCATCTTCAATTCTTATTCATGAAGTTGATACAACAACAGGGTGCAGGAACGGAACAGGATCAACAAGAATTTAATACTCAATTTAAGCACTGGTATTTTCAGAACAGTATGCTGTGAAGTGCGTCAGTGGACCTCAATAAAGTAACTATCTATTAGAAGTAAATGACGGGATACTACAGAGACGATGAATACACCATGCACTCCATGCTCTAAAATGCGGTCTTTTCTTATTGCTGTTCTGGTTAAAAAAGGAATGTATCAATTCGAAGCTGAATTGGCCGCGGACCGATTGATTGATGCAGATCGATTGGGAAAATGTTCGGAAGGATGTGCGAGCTTGCCCAGTCATGTTGAATCGTTTGACATTGGTGATGTTGATCCAAGAGCAATTTCGATTCAGAAAACTGAAACACCAGCCATCAGTTTCTTTGATGCCAATGAGGGGATGGGGCATGTGGCTGCTACTAAAGGAATGGAACTGGCTACCGAAAGGGCAAAAGAACTGGGGGTTGCGATTGTTGTCATTTCCAACTCTCAGCGATTGGGTTCACCGTTGGTTTATGCCCGTCTGGCAGCTTTGCAGGGAATGATCGGCGTTTGTGTTACGAGTACCGCCAGTGCGTCAAATGTAGAAGCCTTCGGAAGCGGCCAGCCTGTTTTTGGTCGTCAGCCTTTTGCCTATGCGTTACCGTTTCAAAAAAGCACCGTTGGTTTTGAATTTGCTTTCGAAGCCAATCATGGAAATGAAATTATCATTCCTCACGAACTTTCCGGGCCATTTGGCCTGTTACACGCTGTGTTAACCTGCGGTCTGACTGGGCAGAAGATGCCTGCTGAAAAAAAACGCGGGCCGACGTTGGAACGTACCGAACATTTTCTGATGGTGATTAATCCTTCCTGTTTCGCAGGGACAGAGACCCTGGAGAAGAAGCTGTCCGATCTTGGCGCACATATCGAGAATCATGGCAAGGCACTGGAATGCCAGCAACAGGATTCCGAAAACGGAGTTCAGTTTGCCCCGGAAACTCTCGATGTTCTTAAACAACTGGCCGAGAAAGAAAAAGTCGAGTGGCCGTTTGCTTGATCGTTGCAGGACTGAAACAAAAAAAGCAGCAGGAATTTATCCTGCTGCTTTGTAGCACAACCGGTAAGACCGGAGTTGCAACGCTCAATTATTTCGAGTCAATTGAGTTCCTCGAAACAGATCAATGGCTTTGAGGACATCGGCATCGCTACTGATCGATTCTCTGGTAACATGAAGATATTCCTTGGAATCCCGCTCAACAAGAACATCAGGTTCTAAACCGATTTTGCTGTAGTTGTGATCGTCAGGCGAATAGAACTTCGCTGTTGTCAATCGCAATCCACATTTATGGTTGACCGGGAAAATACTCTGTACCGACCATTTTCCGTATGATTTGCGTCCAACAATCTTACCTCGTTGATGGTCCCGAAATGCCCCGGCTACAATTTCGCTGGCACTGGCACTGTTGCCATCGACAAGCAAAATGATTGGAATATCCAACGTGCCGAGCGAATGAGCTGTGTATTTCCAGTTCTGATCCTGCGTCCTGCCTTTGGTGGAAACCAGAACGCCGTTATCAATCACACGATCAAGCACTTCGACAGCTGCGGTCAATAACCCTCCGGGATTTCCTCGCAGATCCCAGATAAGTGAACGCATTCCCTGGCTTTTCAGTTTCATCATCGCGGCATCAAACTCTGCAGAGGTCGTCCTCTGGAATCCGGCCATGCGGATAAAACCTATTCCATTATTGGTATCGATCATTTTCACAATCGGAATACTTTTGACTTTCACCTCACGGCGAATGAAATAAGAACTTTTTTCCTGTTCATTTTTTGTAACCCAGCGAATATGAACCCGGCTTCCCTGTTTGCCGGTCAGTAAGCCTGCAGATTCATCTGTTGGTTTGTTTCGGCAATCGATATTATCAATATGAGTAATGTAATCTCCGGGGAGTAGTCCACCTTCTTCGGCAGGACTTTCCGGGAGAACATTAACCAGGAGAATTCCTTTTCCTTCTTCAGATTTCATTTCGATCCCGAGTCCGACAAATTCACCTTCGATGTTGTCGTACAGATCAGACAATTTTCCGGGCGTCAAATAGCCGCTATAGTCATCCATGGCATTGCAGCCACCAAAAACGTATTCCAGAATAATGGGTACACGTTTAATGCCCAATCTTTTCTGTAAACGGTTGGCAACTTCCAGAACCTGATTTCGAGCCGCTTCCGGGCTTGAGATCGGTTTATTCCAGAACTCATCGAACAGCATTCGACGGGCACTGGCTACTTCCGGCAAGGACCTGGTATAGATGTTGTTCTTTTCCAGGAAGGCTTCGTTATTCAACGCCAGGTAGACACTTTCGGTTCCATGAGCAATGAAGTAAGTAGTAGAGAGTGTGTTGACATAGTGCCCGTGTATCTTAAACAGGACTTCATCCAGTAACTCCAAGGCTTCGTACTCAGAAAGTTTAAGTAGCGATTCCTGATAGCTTTTATCAGAATAACGCCGGTCGATATTCATGTGAAATCGAGAGCGACGCAAACCATACTTTAATTCATTACTCTCAGGCCATGTTTTAAGTGCACTGCGATAATGCACAATCGCATCGACCCATTTGCTGCTTCGTTCGAACTCGACGCCGGTATGCACGGCCTCTCGCACGTTTTCGCTGGCAGCTGGATCTTTTGATGCCCCGGTGACATCCAGAACATTGGTAGAAACGAGTGCCAGAAAAATGACACTGAAACAAAGTAGAATTTTTCTTACAGAAAATGACATGCAGCGGTTCCCCCTCTATTGTTGCTGCAAGTCGCCGCTTGTAATTCCTCCTGAGGTGTTGCCCGAAGGCACTTCCGGTTCGCGAAAATCAATCGGAAAACCCGATCTAATTTCGCCGAGAGACATCCGTTCTCGATTAGCCAGACAAGTGTTGGCGACAGTGAGTATGTGAACTTTTCACACCACCGTTGTTGACGTAACACAACGGTTTCCATAATCCAGCATACGTCAGAAATTCCGGTGCGTCAATTTTTTTGCACGCGAAATTTATTTCCTAACCCGCACAATCGGATTTCTTTTCCAAATACCGGCCGATCAGGAAGAATAAGACTAAAGATTCAGTTTGCACCGGTTATATCCGGACAATTATCAGCTGTTGATGGACTAAAAAGTTTCGCAATTACAATACAATTTAGTAACTACTCAGTGGAGGGTGGCTGGGGGCAGATTGTGATTTGAAAGGTTGGATTGTCCAGAGGAACTCCGCACAATCTGCCCCCAGAACAGGAAACCTCACACCTTCTGGGGGCAGATTGTCGCCTGGCGCCATCGTCAATTATCCTCAATACTTCCGACAATTTGTCCCCAGCCACCCTCCACTGAATAGTTACACAATTTACTTATCACGAAAGACGTTGAATTTTACATATTCCCAATGGCGATACAATTCGTTCCCTGCCAGAAGGTTTTCGTGAGAGTTCACCGTAACGACTTTGCCCAGGTGAAGGAGTAAAACACGATCTGAACGACGGATGGTCTGCATTCTACTGGGAATGACAATTACAGAACGCCCCGTGCAGATATGATCATAAGCATCGTCGATCATCGATTTTGCTTCTTCGGAAAGTTGCTCGGTCGGTTCTTCGAGAATCAGTAAATTGGGGTTACGCAATACCGCCCGGGCCAGTCCTAGTCGGTACGATTGGCCGGCATCAAGTTGCTCGCCATGCTCTCCCAGAATGGTGTCGTAACCTTGAGGCAGGTGCTGAATAAATTGATGGGCATGTACGCTTTTGGCTGCACTCATCGCATCGGCTCGCGAATAGCCTGTATCACCACAGGTAATATTTTCGAGTATTGATCCGGTGAAGAAAGGATCTCGCCCACCAACATATAACGTCTCAGCCCGCAACGATTCCAGTGTTACCCAGGCGATATCTTCTCCATCGATAAGCACCCGTCCGGTTTGAGGTTCGAGGAAACGGGGCAGCAGGTACAACATGGCACGAGCTTCGAGTGGGTCGGATGCTGCAATAACGGTAATACCTCCTGCCGGAAGTTTCAGCTCGATCTGATCAAGCAGTTTTTTTCCATGAGTACCCGGTAGCGAGTACGAAACATTTTCAAAAGTAAGCCATTTGGTAAGCGGGTCCAGAAACTTTGCTCCTACTGCCTGTCCTACTTCCGGGATTTGAGCCTGGTAACGATAAACGCGATCTGCTGCTAACGCTGTTTCTTTGATAATCTCTTTCAAACCGAGCAACTTCGCCAAAGGTTGATAGGCAAAACCAAAACATAATCCGATCAATGTAATTTGCGAAAGACGCAAACTTTGCGGATTCCCTTCGGGAAGCAGTACTTTCATTCCGGCTAACATTACCAGTATTAAAATGCATATCAGTACCAGCCCCCAGCAAAGCCAACGCGAGTAAACATCCCGCTGTCGCGCTGAAAAAACCGAACTGGAAAACTGTTCAAGACGTCGAGCAAACTGGGAACTTTCGTACGGTTCCATCGAGTAGCCACGTATTAAACGCGTTTTTTTCAAACTTTCCGCCAGCAAACTTAAACGATGTTCCGACTCGGCTTTTTCCAGACGGTAACTGTGGTTAAAACGGGCGCGTTCCCGCTCCACAAGCAGCCAGCAGCCTAGCAGAGGAACAATCATCTGCAGAAATAATCTTGGACTGACCAATAATGCAACCCCTCCCAGAACGACCAGGGTAATCGGATGTAATCCCAGCCGATAGACATATGAATTAACGCCATCGCGAACTACTGCGGTATCTTTTGTGAAAAACTGATAAGCATGCTCAACCTGTGTGTCCAGCAAGTCGCCGGGGCCAAGCCGCATTGCCTGACGATGCAAAGCCATTCGCATATGGTTTGCAACCGTGGTTCCCACACGGGCAGCGACCAGACGAGAGCGAGCCAGGACAAAACCGCGTAACAAACCGATTAATGCACCGCAAATCAGTAACAGAACCAAGGCTGATCCATTACCGCGAAGTGCCGGGTATTGCCGATACATTGCAATTAAAGGACGTGTCCACAGCCGATCTCGAAAACGCCACAACGAGCCCAACAGTCCCCGATCCTGCAGGGTAATTTCAGGAGGAAGAACAACTTCCTCATCAGGTTCCACCAGATTCAATGAGGAGCCAAAAATATCGATCGCTTCATGAGATTGCTCTGCAGTGAAAGTAACCGTTCCACGGTAATCGAGTAAATCGACGATCAGCATTGCAATCAATAACATCAGGGCCAACAGTATCGCCGAGACGAGAGAAAGCGCGGGCACATGCCAGGCTTCGGTTCTCCACCAGGTATGTCTGGGGAAAAAACGTGTCCAGGTTTTTTGAGTATCGTCTGAGATTTCGCTCACGGGTGTTCCTCGGCAGGTGCGGTCACATTTTCAGACAAACCGGCGGCTTCAGTTCCGGCCCTGGTTAACTGGTCTACAGGATGCACACCACGGGGCAAAAACTCCGACTCGCCTGATCTGACATTGAATTATTAGAAGTCCTCTCACTATACTCATTTCAGTATATCATAATGATACACCAGAAGAACGAGACAATACCAGAACAACTTTTCTATCGCAGAACATCTGGAGTAAATCCGTCGATCCTTTCCTAATCCGCACTGATTCCCAAATCGGTAATATTCTCATTGACAGAACTGCAGGTCTTTTGCTGATTTCGTCTGCCCAAATTCCTTAGGCAATCTAAATCACCCGGGGCTGTTATTCTTCTCAATCCAATATGGTATCAGGTGCGGTGTCTACCTCATTAGAATTGCTTTCCATAGACAATTCGCTGTCAATCTGATTTTGAAACACCAAATCGGATATACCTAATATGCCATTATGATAGCGACCGCGAACCACAATATTCACGTTGGGTGGAAAAGAGTATTTGCCGAGTTCGTATCCTTCGCAGTGTATCGCCTCTTTGCAAGTATTGCAGACCAGATTGAGGTAGTATGCTCCCATTATTGTCCCAGACTTCTTTACTACTCCTTCAAGACAAATCCATTCTTCATCTGGTACAGTTCTTTGATGGATGGTGTGGGGATCAACGAATCGAGCATCTTTAATGGCTTGAGGGCGTGTTCCAGGCTTGATCGCCTCCACAGCAATTACTTCTATTTCGAGTTCTGCAACAGGGGCACTGACAGTTGCAGGTGGGTCACCGCAACCAAAAGCAGACAGTGCTGTCATGACGCATAGACTGATACGCAAAAGAACCATAAGTCACCCGTGATGCCAGCAATAACAAAAGACTAAGTTTCGCTCGAACAATTACCGTCCGGTTTCACCTGTTTTTTTGGCCTTCAGCCAAGAAAATAGAACATCGAGGATACGAGAGTAATTGTTCGAACGTTCCTAACTGGACCGCGCCAGGTTAAACTCGTTCCCAAGCTCCTGCTTGGGAACGCACGGCTGGGAAGGTTCTCCTTCCCACGTGTTTTCGTTCGTTTTAGATGATTATTAGTTCCGGCGTGAAGCAGGAACTTCAGTCCCTTGCGTTCCCAAGGTGGACCTTGGGAATGAGTTGAATCATTCCATCACACGTTCAATTTTTAAGTTTGTTGTAGGATTGCGCGCCGAGTTGCGTTCAATGAAAAATAGTAACTATTCAGCAATGTTTGGATATTGCAGAAATTAAAGGTGTTTGTAGGGTCTGCTATTGCGGACCACCGCAGAAATAGGAGGATTCATCTCCCATCGTGGTCCGCAATAGCGGACCCTACGCCAGCACTGAATAGTTACGAAAAATAGAGAGTAAATCTGTTATCATTGTGCCATTGATACACCGGCATGGGACTGATGAACTGGAAACCGTATTCGATGGGTGCAAGCACGCCATCCTACAGTTTGAGATGAAGTTTCCAAAAGAAAAAATCGTGTTAATGGGTGTCTATTCGTGGTTCAAATCCCTGTTTGGTTGCGGCACTGCCGTGCTGGGATGTATATGTATCACAAAGGCATTTCGTCGAGGCTGTCGATTAACTCATCCAGGTGATCCCGTGTTTTTGTTTTTCGGTGTTCTCTGCGTTTGGGCAAGCCAACGTTTTTCCCGACAGCGGTACGTCCCTCTGCAACCAATTCACGATCCCGCTCTTTAACAGCCAGGTCGATTGAAGATTCTGCACCGAACAATTTGGAAAGGTCGATCTTAAACCCAGCGACTTCGCCTTCCGCTCCCGCAATGGCTGATGATTTATGTCCAGGAAATAAAATCGCATTTTCTGGACAGACACGGCTGCACGCCGGACATCCTTTTTTGCAGTTATCCTCTGTTTCGACAAGAATAAGATCCTGATCGTTAACGCCGTAAACGCCGAACAGGCAAAAGTCGATACATTCCAGGCAGTTTGTGCAACGCTCATAGTCGATCACCGGATACCACCGCCGTTTGACCGGTTCTCGGAGGGGCTCTGTCATTGCACCATTATTATCTTGCGAATTTTCTGATCGCAAATACTGTTGCGTCTGTTCCGGTTTCGAGTTGTCATTGGTCAAGCCGGCCAATTCAACAGTTTCCACAGCCTGTTCTTGTGCGATGCGTTTTATTTCCTCAAGGTAATCTTCAACATTGTCGCTGACTCGCAAATCGATACAGTACAGAAATCGATTCGGTACCGTTCCAACGCCTGCCCCTTTCTGGCTGTTAATTCTGTTTGTAGAGGCTTCTTCTTTTTGATCATCTTTATCTGCCTCGTCGATTAACAGCGTCTGCCCCTGTTTCCCCGCAATATTTTGTCGATGCAATGTCCAGCGGATCGCTCGTGGATAGAGCCAGGAGAGCACAGCGATGTCGCCCGGGATCGATTTCAGAAACAACATTCCAGTATGATCAGCATGCATGTCGTACAAGTGAGGAACGACTGCAACCTCAGCGGTTGCGTCCATCAGCAGACGGGCAGCGAGTTCTTCCTCTAATTTTTTCTGTTGGGGGTTTTTGCTCTGAGATTGAGAAATTACCACTGTCAGTTTTCGAGCAGCCATATAGATTAATTCCGTCAAGATTCAAACTGTCTAAAAAGGAATTTCTGGTAATTCAGAAGTAGAGCAGACATTTTCGTCTGGTTTGTCTGCCCTATTGAAAGCCAGCAGGAATTTCCTTGCATCATTTCTATCAGGTTACGCAGAATTCTTTGCCGAATCCAGCGTACTCCTGTTTCTGGCTGCATTTATCATCAAAATGAAGTGCGGAGAAGACTTCTTTCATCTTAAAATACCTTCTAAGGAACAGTCCCGAAATAAGTTCCCGGTTTATCGTAGGGTGCGTCGTGACGCACCAGCCTGTTCATGTGGTGAAAAAGGTGCGT
>WFOZ01000756.1 GCA_015487825.1 Planctomycetaceae bacterium | reverse complement strand
TTAAAATCAGCAATATCACCGTAACGGGCGCCGCAGTATAGCCTTACGGCATATAATAGAAAAATGGGATACAAATAATGGAGCGAAGAAGAATAGGGCGTAGTTCGCTGGTTGTTTCTGACATTTGTCTGGGAACGATGACGTTTGGTTCCAGCTGCAATGAAGCCGAAGCGTTTCGAATTATGGATCGGGCGTTTGAGGCGGGGATCGACTTTTTAGATGCCGCCGAAATTTATCCGACTCCACCCGAAAAAAAATGGGTGAATCGAACCGAAGCAATTGTTGGTCGCTGGATGCAAACGAAACCGCGTGATGCGGTGATAATCGCCACAAAGTTTTGTGGTCCCGGACATGGCTGGTTCGTTCCACCCGTTCGCGAAGGTCATACCGGCATCGACCGACATCATATTCGCAGAGCGGTGGAGGGGAGTCTCAAACGATTGCAGACCGATTACATCGATCTGTATCAGACACATTGGCCCGATCACGATTTTCCATACGAACATACGCTGGAAGTGCTTGATGAACTTGTTGTTGAGGGGAAAATTCGTTACGCCGGTTGCAGTAATGAAACACCTTGGGGGTTGATGAAATCGCTGGCTGCTTCAGAGAATTCCAGAACAGTGCGTTATGAATCGATCCAGAATAATTTCAGCCTGATCAATCGCCGATTTGAGGATTCGCTGGCAGAAATCTGCAGGCAGGAAAAGATCAGTTGTCTGCCTTACTCTCCCATTGGCGGCGGCGTATTAAGCGGAAAATATCTGGATGGAAAATTCCCGGAAGGTGCCCGCTTTTCCAACTACATAAAAAACGGTGGCGAGCGGCAAAAGGTGATGACCGAGCGATTCATCAACGAAAAAAGTCTGGCAACAACAGCTGCGTTACAGGAAATTGCCCAGGAACTGGAAATTCCCCTTGCAGCGCTGGCAACCGCCTGGAGCAAACAACACGACTTCGTCGCCTCAACAATTATTGGAGTGAACACAGTTGAGCAACTCGAAGAAATTTTGCCCGCCAGCGAATTGGTTCTGGCAGATGATGTCATGAGCCGGATTGATGAGATTACGAATCGATATCCTTATCCACTTGGATAACAGGCTCAAATTGATTTCAGGTATTCCAGGACTGCCTGTTTTTCCTCTTCGTTAAGATCGTTCGGATACGTGTGGCCTGTATTCTTTTTGCCGAATTTTTTTGTGTTAAAATAGGTTCTTCTTTCAGCCGGATCTTTGATGCCGCGTGGAACCTTTTCGAAGGTTTTGATTTCCAGACCGACATTTTTCTGGTCGTAACCATTTTCTGTCCGTTGCCAGACGGTAGGTCGTTGTTCGGGATGCAGGACGTGCCAGAGTGTGGGGACCGAGCCATTATGAAAATACGGGGCCGTTGCCCAGATTCCATCTAACGGCGGGGCGACATATCCTTCGGGATCGGTAATCGTATTCAGTTTGCCGTATTCTCCCACCCAGCTGTTTTTGAGTCCCTCTCGATAGCGGACCGGCAGTGCCCGCAGGCGAACCGGGTCCGTTCCAATTTCATCAATCGCGACCGTTCGTTCGGGGTAGAGTTCTTTTTCGCCGTAAGTGCCGTGGCATTGAACGCAATGATCATTGAAAACTTCTTTCCCACGCAAAGCAAGTTCTTCATCAATTGCAAATGGATAAGCAGGGGCTTCCAGTGATTCGATGTACGCGGAAATATCCTTAAAGTCATTTTCAAAGCTGCGATATTTTTCTGAACTGTTGCTGCGAATCAAAGCGAACGACATCAATACGCGATGGTTCTTTTCCGCGAAGCCATCGATATAGATTTGCTTTTTCTTTTTGTAATGCCACCAGGCGGGCGTGTCCATATCGTGATGAAGCAGTGTGGGGACTGTCACGTTTGTCACGACATTCATTTCTGCATCGCGAAATGTCCCAAGAGCCACACCAAAAATGACAGCATTGGTTGTCCCGATGGTCCCCCCCAGTGGAAAGAATACCGATGCAATTTCTTTGGAAGTTAACTGTTTTCCCAATTGCGGCTTGATGGTACGCGTTTCTTCAAGCAATGTCTGCATGGCAAAAAGAGAGTTCGGCACACCCGGTATCACTTTTCCTGCAACTTTTCCGGAATGGCAGGAATGGCAATTCATTACCCAGCCGCCCTGCTCTGTTACCAGATACTGCAGCGGCTTACCGGATGAATCATTTAAGCGTTTGGTCAGTCCGTATCTTGAAAAAGCCATCTGGCGTCGTTGCTTCGGTGTCGCTTTCTCTGCTTTTTCTTTCAACTGATCCGGCCAGATTTTCCAGATTTCATCAAACGTCTGCTGATCGAAATCTGCTTTGATAAACGGCTTATTAAGCAACAGCCATTCGCCGCGCTGCGCGGCAGTCAAACCGGCAGGAGGTTCCTGGGCATTCAGCAAACCGGGAAATCCAGCAAAAGCCAGCAGAAGCAAACAGGCAATGCGAATCATGCGACCGACTCCAGTTATCAAAGGTTCCTGAAACAAGAACACTCAGCATACCAAAGCAGATCAGGCAATCAACTATTCTTACCCGAGGTTGGAAAAGAAATAGAACATAACCGGCCACAATCACTCGAAAGTAAAAAGTGACTGGGATTTTACGATCGCACATTCTTCCGGATAAAGATGAAAGGCGTGAACATTCAGCGAATCTGTCTGAGCATCGATACGCATAAAATTCAGCCCTGAAGAACTACTGAAATTACTTCCTTCATCGAGATGGGAAAGCGTTGCCGAAATGGCATCCTTCCAGTATTCCTGCTCCAGTTGATGGTAAATATCGGGAGCCAGATACTCACATTCAAAGCAGATCGATACATTCAGACCCCCTTCCAACTGGTAACTCAAGCTGCGATTGCTTTCGACGCAGTACAGACAAAGCCTTTTAATGCGAGGTAAAACGGACTGCTTGCAGTCAAGAACCTCCGTCACGAAATGGTCGCCTCGGCGAAACTCAATCACGTGACCACACGATGTAATCTGGACTGCTGCCCGGTAAGATTTGTTCTGATGTTCAAAGCTCTCGCAAGTTTCGAATAACTCCGGATGAAGTGTGCGTGCAAAAAGAGAAACAGCAAGGTCCGTCGTTTCCGGACGCGAAATCGAATACTTCATGGTCAGCCCGAATAAACCCATAGAAAAGGTTAAAATTAAATGAAGAACTCAAAAAGAAAATTAAGATTCGGAGAGTTTATTCGCAACGTGGAACTGTTGGAAGTCTCTTTCGTATAGAAAAATGACATCTCGAAAGAAACATTTTTTGCCATAAAAATACTTGACAAAGCATATAAGTCGATATCTCGCAAAGTTTTTCTTGCATCCATACTGATAAGTGCGACAAATTGGCTTGAGTATTTTGCTAACTCACATGCAGGAGCAAAAAGCCTGGGTACGATGAATTACTCTTGTCTGATTTCAGCCCGCCTACTCAAATCGTTAACATCAGGTTAGAATTATTTTCATTGAACAGAAATCTGAAAATGGCTGCTCCTCTCTTTTAATAGAAATTGCTGCATGACATCATCACTGATACGAATGGTCCTGATGCTGTTTGTAGCCGTTTCGGTTGTGATGATGATTTTCGTCTGGGTGATGCCTACGGAAGCAATTCAATCCTGGATGGTAAAACGAGCGGGTTCAGACCGGTTTGCCTCCTATGCTGCCAGCGAACAAGCTGCTGCGACATGGCTGCTGCTGCGAATGATGCTTCCGATTCTTTCAATTTCGCTTATTGCCGGTGTTTATTTCAGCGACATCGTAAACAGCTTTCTCAGACAATGTGGCATTACGTTGCTTGAACAGACATCAATTGATAAAGAGGCAAAAAGAGATTCAAAACGAACCATTCTATTTCGATTTCTTCTTTTCGGCTGGTTCAGTCTGGGACTTTTCCATTTTGCGGGAGGCATCTGGAAAAGGATTGAGGATTGGCCGTGGTATCATTTGAACTCCGGTCCGGAAATTATGCCGAACATCAGCGATTCCAATCGGGATGTGATCCGCTTTCTCAAAGAGACGACCGAAGAAGATTCTCGAATTCTGATTGTCAGCGATCAGAAACTTTTTTTTCTATCGTATTACTTACTTCCCCGGCGGCTATTCCATGTCATTCATCCGGAAAGTGAGTTCGTAATTCCCAAAGCAAATCAACAACGTCAATTGACAGCGTATCGTTTTTCGGAACTGGATCCAGAAACTCTTTCGAGAATTTCGCCGGATTATATTCTCGAATATTTTGAAGGCTCGCGATATCTGGAAGAAGAAAACTTCGAGGAAGATGAATTCTGGATGAGATTTCAGAAACGCCAATATGGTCCGGATTACAAACCAGCTTATAATGTGCGTCTCCGCAGATTCGTTCCCGGTAATGCTGAATTGATTCACCACAGAGCAATACCGCAAGGAGAATCATGATCGATCTGCTTCTGATATTTCTGGGTACTGTGGGTGTATGGGGAATTGGAATTGCCCTTGCCGATTACCTGCTCTCGAAAGTGACTGCGAAATCTCCAGCGAACTTTAACATTGTAGAAGTTCTTGGCCTTGGCCTGGTTTTGGGATTTGGCGCGACTGCAATTTTCTATTTTATATGGGGAATAATCGGCCTGCGGTTTACCTCAACCCTGGCTTACGTATGGGCCGGGATAGGAATTGTGGCCGGGGCAGGAACTCTTTGCCTGCGTTTTCGTTGTCTGTTCCCCCAAAACAAAAACCGTTCACCTGCATCTCGAAAACAATTCAACCGCCTTTGCCTGGGTATCCTGATGTTGCTTGCAGCGACAACAATGCTGGAAGCTTTGATGACGCCGCAACGCTTCTGGGATGAACGAGCAATTTTCGGGCTCAAGGCGATTGTCATTTACCAGGATGGTACATTACTGGGCGATTCTCTGCACGATCCGGACTTTGTGCAGTATCATCCCAAATATCCGTTACTGATTCCGCTGATCGAAGCTCATTTTTATCTGCTGATGGGAGAGGTGAATGATCGCTGGTCGAAGGTGATGTTTCCGCTTTTGTATGTTGGAATGATCCTGACATTTTACGGCTTGTTTGCTCGAGCGACATCTCAACTCCCCCGTACATGTTTATTCACGATTATGCTGGCAACCGTCCCTGCAATGGTCCCCTGGGAGTACGGCTTTATTTCCGGTCAGGCGGATGGCCCGGTTGCCTGTTTTCATCTGGTTGCCATTCTGTATTTATGGAGCTTTCTGAAATCAGTAAGCGAAAATAATTCGGAACGGCCCGTTAAACAGGCTGGTTCGATTTGCACACTCATTATCGCAGGGATGGCAACCGGCTTGGCAATCTTCACAAAAGATGAAGGGATCGCTCTGTTTCTTGTTGATCTGATTGCTCTGTTACTTGTAACGCTGGTTTATTTTCGAAATCGACTGGTTTTCGCAGGAGCTTCCATTTTACAGTTCACATTAACAGTTGCGTTACTTGTTGCCCCCTGGTTTTATTATCGAACTCAGCTTCCTTCAACAATGGAAATGACCTACTTCAGCAGGATGCAAATATCGACATCATCAGAAGGAATCGCATCGCTGCAATGGGCCATTCAGCATTTACTGCAACGCATGTTTATTGAAGCGTGGGAGTGGGGGTTGCAATGGTGGGGACTGGTCGCTTCCTGCATTGCATTTCCACTTCAAGCAATCAGACCATACCAACTGTTTCTGTTACTCGATATTCTGGGAGCGATTACAGCATTAATCCTTGCCGGAATGATCGCTCCCACGCCAGTCGAAGAACATATCGGCGGTTCCAGCCATCGGTTTTTAATTCAGATCTCCGGGACCGCCGTGTTATTTATCGCGGGTCAATGGATGGAACAACCCCAGAAGACGAACGCATCGTGATGTACCGAACAGGCAACGGACCACTCAGTAAATCTCATCTACCGTTTTAGCCAGATCAGCGAAATCATTTTTCAAACTGCGGTACATGTTGCCGTAGAGGGGATAAAACCTGTTGTAAATCGCCCTGGCTTTTCGATCTGGGGCGGTTTCTGTTGCCAACGTGATTGTCTTCTGGCATGCTTCCACCACATTTTTATAAGCCCCGGTTCCGGCTGCAGCCAGTAAGGCGACCCCGTAGGCAGGGCCTTCTTCTGCGTTGATAGTGCAAACTTTTTTGCCGTAAATGTCTGCCTGCATCTGCCTCCAGAACGAACTGCGTGCCCCTCCTCCGGAGAGACGAATTTGCCTGACCGGAATGTTCATCTTCTGAATAATTTCCAGAGAATCCCGCATCGCATAAGTCGCCCCTTCAATCACAGAGCGAATCAAATGTTTTCGTCCGTGTCTTAAACTTAATCCAATCCACGCTCCCCGCGCGTGCGGATCGGCGTGAGGAGTTCTTTCGCCGGTTAAATAAGGCAGGAAGATAAGCCCTTCGCTTCCCGCGGGCGCTTCTGCCGCCTGTGCAGTGATCAATTCATAAGGATCGATCTTCTTTCGCTTTGCCGCACGAACTTCCGCTTCCCCTAACTGATTGCGATACCATTGCAGCGAGCCTCCTGCAGAAAGCACGCATCCCATCACATGCCATTTCCCGCGTACTGCGTGACAGAAAGTATGAATGCGACCTTCGGGATCAATTTGAACTTCGTCACTATGCGCAAACATAACGCCGCTGGTTCCCATCGTGGCAGAGACGACCCCCTTTTTGACGATTCCATTCCCGATTG
>WFOZ01000755.1 GCA_015487825.1 Planctomycetaceae bacterium | reverse complement strand
TTATCGTAACTATTCAGCGTTGGCGTAGGGTCCGCTATTGCGGACCACGATGGGAGGTGGATCCTCCTGTTTCTGCGGTGGTCTGCAATAGCGGACCCTACCAACTGTTTCGAATTTCAGATTCAATAATACAATTGGTGAATAGTGGTCCGGGGGGATCCAGTCACTCCAAAAGCCTGGGGGAGGGATGCAAGGATGCGTCCAGCATTTGTTTTAATTCTATTGATGGGGGTTTGCAGTACGCAAGCCGGTTATGCACAGCCTCCCGGTGGTCCGTTTTCCAACGCAAAATCGATTTGGGAAACAGAACCTGCTGAAAAGCATAAAAAAAACTCCAGGGTTAATGTTCAAAACGGGACCGTTCAGGCCTTGAAGCCTCAGTCTCTTCCAGAAGCCAACTCTACTCCGGCTTCTCAGGATCCGGCTTTTCAACCTGCAGGAGCCTTTGCTCCCCGCTCTATTCTTCCGGCATCTTACCAGCAGAAAACAGCTCCCGCTCAGTCTGTTGAGTTATTAAACCACAGCAGTTCTCAGGGGCAGGCCGTTCCATTGACCAGACCTGCGCTACCTTTGAAGAAACCGGGCGAAAAATTATCGAAGAGTGATAAACAGGGCGGTGCAGACAGGCAGCGTCTCGGTTCAACCTCCCAGCAACTGGGGACGACAACATTGGTGTTAGGAGGGATTATCGCTGTTATTTTGTTGGCATCCCGTTTTATGAAAAAACATACTCGACTGGGAACATTAAATCTTTCTACCGAAGTTCTTGAAGTTCTGGGGCGTAAAATGCTGGATCAAAAACATGCGATCCATTATGTACTGTGTGGCAATCGTATTTTGATTCTGGGGACTTCATTGGAAGGAATGAGAACGCTGGCTGAAATTACTGATCCTGTTGAAATTGACAGAATTCGTGGCGAATGCAAACCGATCCCTGTTGAATCGGCAATCGGGAATTCATTCGGGTTTTTGCTTTCAAAGACAGAGCGGGAAACCGAGCAGGTTGATCTGGATAGACAGCATCGCAAGCGTCAAAAAAAACGAGGTGGTTCAAAGAGAATACGCAAAGATAAAAACCAGCCGCCTGCACCAGATCTGGCAGACTTCGGGTTAAATCTCGATGCACTACGGGAGGGACGCTCATGATTAACGCCCTTCGTCAGTATTGTCTTTTCTTGAGTTTTACAGCTTTAGTTTGCCTTTGCGTGCCACAAACTTCGTGGGGGCAGCCAGGGAACTCCAGTAATGCGCCTGCGTTACTTCCCGGGGAAAATATTCCACAGAATCCGTTGCCCTTGCCTGTGGGGGTAATTCCTGCTGAGGCAAAAGATGGTACAGAGTCTGTTTTTCCTGCAGGGCTTGATCCCGATAAAATGCTTTCGCCTCGGGGGTTGACACCCACATTGAAGCTGATGATTCTGCTGACGCTGATCACATTAGCTCCTTCAATTTTAATTATGACGACCTGCTTTATACGAATTATTATCGTACTTGGTTTACTCAGGCAGGCACTTGGCACACAGCAGTTGCCGCCGAATCAGGTACTGCTTTCCATTAGTATGTTTCTGACAATCATGGTGATGTGGCCCGTTTGGAAGCAGGCGTATGAGAATGGAATTCGGCCTTATTCAGAGTCTCAGTTTGAAACGGTAGAAGATCAGGAAAAAGGTTTGCAACTGGCGTTAGATCGCTCGTTAGTTCCGATTCGTCAATTTATGAGTGATCAGATTTTTCGCACGGGGAATGAAAATGCTATCTGGATGTTTGTTGAATATCAACGACCGCCGGCTGACTCTCCCGAAGCTTCTACCTGGAAAGAGCCGGAAAACTTTGATGAAATTCATACCACTGTGTTAATCCCCGCGTTCATTCTGAGCGAGTTGAAAACAGCTTTTATTATCGGGTTTCAGATTTATTTGCCGTTTATCATCATCGATATGGTTGTTGCATCGGTGTTGATCAGTATGGGGATGATGATGTTGCCTCCGGTTATGATTTCGCTTCCATTCAAATTGCTGTTATTCATTCTGGTGGATGGCTGGTATTTAGTTGTTGAAATGTTGCTCCAAAGCGTGCATCCTTACACTGGCTCTGGGTGAGTTCGTGGAAAATACAACTGAATTTTTTTGGTTTTGTCTGGTGCAGCCGGACCTGTTTTCTAACGCCTGTTATTATTATGGATATCGATTCCGCGGTAGAAATTACACGTAGTGCCGTGATAATGACTTTGATCGTCGGGACCCCCGTCATGGGAGTTGCGATGTTGGTCGGTTTAATGATCAGCCTGTTTCAGGCACTCACGCAGTTGCAGGACCAGACACTCAGTTTTGTGCCTAAAATTCTGGCGATGGTGGGGACGCTACTGTTAATCATGCCTTGGATTTTCGGGCAAATTGTCAGCTTTACGATTGAATTGTGGCAAGCAATTCCGGACACCCTGTAGGTATCAAAACTAGAATTTCATAAGTGTGTCATGGCTTTGTGAGCCGTGATTGTTAGTGAAACAGGAATGTTATAACGCTCTAAAACTGTGGATAACATCAAGCCTGAAAATGGGTTACGACGCCCCTGCGAACAGACATATAATGCTCAATGCAGTCGATCAAATATCGAATGAGTTTCTCGGCGATTGGGCCAATCAGCTGATGGTCGATGCTGCTCTGTCGTATTTTATGACGTTTTTTCTGGTCATGATTCGCCTGTCCGGTTTAATGCTGATCGGTCCGTTTTTCGGGCACACCGCGATCCCGATGAATGTCAAATTTTTGTTTGTATTTTCGCTTGCCTTAATTGTCACACCTGCTTTATCCAATATTCGGGATCGTGGGTTTCAGAAATTGGATCTCAATAATGACGGCGTTTTAAGCGGCAATGAAACGCCTCGGGTTTACCGGGAATCAATTCCTTCACAGGCGATGCTCGAACACAAAGATCGTTATCCTCCGCCGGAAGTTCAAGTTACTCCGGCCCGGTTTCGTGCTTCCGGCCCGGTTCCATCCACGATGTTCGATTTACTCTGGCTTGTGGGAACCGAATTACTTTTGGGAATGACTCTCGGGCTTGGTGTGGTCATCATTTTAACGGGATTGCAGTTGGCTGGTGAATCGTTTGATCAACAAACGGGAACCGCACTGAGTGAAATATTTAATCCCGCGTTGGGTACAAGTATTTCGCCGACCGGACAGCTTCTGTTTTTACTGGGGACGACCGCCATGCTGACGATGTCGCCCATTGACGGGCATCTGATGATGCTTTCCAGTTTGTTGAAAACTTTTGAAGTGTTGCCGGTGGGGATGGCAACGGTTGATATTCATTCGCTTGATTTAATGCGGCACCTAATGAGTCAATCGATGGTGATCGCGATCCAGATCGCAGCTCCACTACTGGCGGCGATGGCGCTGTTGAGTGTGACGATGGGGTTTTTAGGTTATACCGTTCCACAAATCAATGTACTTGTTTTAGGATTTCCAATTCGTGCGATGATGGCCCTGACAATATTGACTGTTACTCTTTCAGGGGCCACCGATTCTATTCTGGAAGTGTTTGTTGAGGTTCTTGATCAAATTACATCGACAATTATTGCCAGTGGACAATAGATAGGCGTTAGGTAGTAGGGATTAGGCGTTAGGAATTTCGAAGGTCAGGTTTTCCAGCCTGATAGAATTTTGTTTGTGGATGGCGTGCCTGCACCTATCCTGCGTTACCTGAAAAAAGTAAATGGCTGAATCTGATTCTGGTGAAAAAACTGAGGACCCGACGGACCACCGGCGTGGCGAAGCCCGCAAGGATGGGAACGTTGCGAAAAGTGTCGATGTCAATGCGGCTGTGATTATGCTTACTGCAGCAGGCGGCCTGCTGTTTCTAGGGCCAGCGATGGGGCGAGGTCTGGCTCAATTAATGCAGGCTTATCTTTCAGGTCCGGCACTTCTTAACCTGGATGTGGGTGGGGTTGTTAAAGATTCTCAGGATATTATAGGGCACGTTTCCGGCTTTCTGCTTCCTTTTCTGGGGCTGATGTTTTGTGCTGCGTTGGTGGCTAATATCATGCAGATCGGGTTTTTGTTTACCACAAAACCACTCAGTTTGAAATGGGATCGCCTTAGTCCGCTTGCTGGAATGAAACGGATTGCTTCAGTCAGCTCGCTGGCAA
>WFOZ01000754.1 GCA_015487825.1 Planctomycetaceae bacterium | reverse complement strand
GTTTTTATATAATGGTTTGCAAAACAGATTCTACCGCGAGATATTCATCCGATGATTTCAGTCAAGCAGTTATGTATTCAAATTGGGAATTTCTCATTGAACGAGATCTGCTTTGAAGTTCCAACAGGAGAATACGCCGTTTTAATGGGCAAAACGGGCAGTGGGAAAACTACACTGATGGAATCGGTTTGTGGCCTCAAACCGATCAAAGCAGGTAGCATTGCGTTGATGGGTGATGATGTCACAAGCAAAAAACCAGCGGAGCGTGGCATCGGCTATGTTCCGCAGGATGGGGCCTTATTCACCACAATGACGGTACACGAGCATTTGGCATTCGCCTTACGGCTCCGAAAATGGCCCGAGAAACTGATTGAACAGCGTATTGCAGAACTTGCTGAATTGCTCGGAATTGCCTACCTGCTTAAACGTCTTCCACATGGTCTTTCCGGGGGCGAACGTCAGCGTGTAGCATTGGGGCGTGCTTTGTCTTACCGTCCGGGTATCCTTTGTATGGATGAACCGCTCAGCGCTCTGGATGAAGATTCTCGCGAAGAAATGTGTGCTTTACTGAAAACGGTCCAGGCTCACACCGGCGTCACCATTCTGCACGTCACCCACAGCAAAACAGAAGCAATCCAGTTAGCTGATCGCGTTCTGTTTTTGAGTGATAACAAAGTGAATGTGAAGAACCTAGATGAACTTCGAGGAGGAAACGGATAATCGGCAGCTTCGTAACGTACTTTTGCAATATGATACCAGCCGGGCTTGCCAGACCAGTGTTCTTGACATTTTTCAAAATGGATCTGTGCCGGCTGCGATGAGTACACCACAAAACCGATTGATTTACGCATGGTTTCGAGATATAGATTCCTTGACACCGTTATTTTCCGGGCTGATTATTGTTCGTCCATCTCTGGTGCGATTCCGAAGAGTCCTCCCAATTCTACGAGCAAGCGTTCCGGAGCACTCATCGAGGCTCGCTGTTGCAGCACCGAACGAGCCAAAGCGGGTTTGTCTGTGATGAGGCCATCAACACCGCGGCCAATCATCACAGACATCGTCGCAGCATCGTTGACGGTCCATGCGTAAACTTCCTTTCCACTTCTGTGCGCGGCCATCGTAAAGCTTCGATCGGCAAAGCCAGCGTTGACTGCTAAAAAGTCTGCATTGATTTTCTTTAAGTTGCCTGCGGAGACAGACATCAGCAGGCCGACTTTCCAACGAGGCCGAATTGACTTCATTTTCCTGACAGCATCCATCTTCAGCGACATCACAACGATACTGTCTACCATCTCATGCGATTCGACAATATCTACGACGCGTTGCTCAAGTTGTTTGTCGTGACCGTAATACTTCAGTTCAATGTTCACGCCGATTTTCCCCCTGCACTGGTCAAGAATTTCGCCAAGTGTGGGGACACGTTCGTTCTTGAATTCCGCACCAAACCAACTACCAATATCGATATTTTTCAGGTCGGTCATCGTGGCATTCCAGATTTTCAGATCCACGCCGGCCAACTTCATAAAATCACTGTCATGAAAGACGACGACCGTTCCATCGGCTGTTTCCTGGACATCAATTTCCACCCAATCGGCTCCATCTTCAATAGCCTGCCTGATAGCAGCCATTGTGTTTTCAGGTGCAGAATTTGAGGAGCCACGATGAGCCATGATCTGGACATGATCCTCCAGGGGAACACTTTTTATGGCAAAAACACCAATCACGCTGGCAATAACCGTTCCCACAACAGCCACGACAATCACCCGTGTTTTTGTCAACTGGAATCCAGAGCCTTTCACCTTGCTTACCGTGGCGTCCAGCCGTAACGAATCTTTACTTTGATCGCTACCAATATCCTGGTAAAGTTGAAAGTGGATTGACGCGAAAATTGTCGTACTGAGCAGATTTACAACCAGGCTGACAACAACCCAAACCAACAGACTTGTACCAATAGCAAAGGTGAGCAGGTCCAGGGAGCCGATTGCACGGGGAACGAAAAAACGCCCCAGGCCAATAACCACAGTGGTTGCCAGCGACGATAGCATCATTGTTGCCAGGCCCCAGCCAATCATGTAAAACAAAATCAGACGGCGATGACCATTCGCTCTTTCACGACTTATCCGCAGTACATCGCAGGGGAGAACGTTCTCAAACAGAACTAACGGCAGTGCAAAAAACCAACTGGTCAACAAACGAAGAAGTACCGCCGATAGTAACACCGCGATGACAGAACCAATGCCCAGAGCAACCAAAAAGGCAGGAGGTTTTTCCTTCAGGTAGTAATTGATGTCGTATTCGCTCAGCAGCGAAAAATAGACAGCCGCTGCGATGGCCAGAAAAGGGGCGACCGTAAGCAGTGTCAACCCAACCAGGCGAGCTGTTACCTGAATCACCCGCCAGGCATTGGCTAACGAAAACCGAAGAGCATCAAATGGTCCGATGTTACGATGTGCTGTTGTCGCAAGAATTGCCATCAGTGCAGCCAGTTCCAACGCAACAATCCCCAGCCTCAATGCACCGACTACGATGAGACATACCCACCCCACAGGAGAGAGGAAGAAGAATAGAATATCCTGATCAGCCAGTATCTCGCTGTCGGAGATCGCTAAAAAAAAGTGAAACAGGATTGCAACAAGCGGCGTCAGCAGAATATACGCAAAGAACATGTAAGCGATGTCTGTAAGAAACAGCTGTTTCCAATGGCATCGAAAATTGCGAACGATATCTTCTTGCAATCTGCTCATAGCTGTTTGAATTTTCCGACAATTTGTACTACCAATGGTCAATTTCTTTGCGAACCAGAAACCGCGTTTTCAAATATTATCAGACCGTCGCTATTTCCTGTCAGATTGTTTCGCGACCATTGAGGATGTTGTGTCCGGAAAAGTTGAAGAACGCTACCACTCCTGCTGACTTTTATTTTTTAACAAGCCACACAGGGTAAGAAG
>WFOZ01000753.1 GCA_015487825.1 Planctomycetaceae bacterium | reverse complement strand
GATGTGTATAAGAGACAGCTAAACAGCTGATCGAAGCTTATAAGCAGGCAGCGGTAGAAGTGACTCAAAAGATAACCCAAGCACGTAGCCAACTCGTCCAGGAGCTTATTACCTTTCAATCATTTTTAGAGGCAAAAGAACATGACAATAGAGATAGATTTAAACAAGAAACTGATGAAGCCCAAGTTCTAACTTTTCCACCACCGCCGGAAGATGTGCTTGAAAGCGAGCTTGATTTCATTCAACGGTGGTACTCTCTCGCAGTACATAACCGCTTAATCGAATCCGAAGATTGGGCAACTATTTGGATTTGGCATATCGCAAGCAAGGCGTTTTCTACATTTGTCGTGCCGGGACCTGAATGGACAGCATGCTGGCTTGAAGCGTTTGGTAACTCTATATCGACATTAACAAGCATAGTCGAAGCCGGTTGGACTGATTCCTCGGATTTATTCAGAGCTATTTCATGCTTGTCGAACGATTTAGAGGTTGACGATTGTTCTTTAATCACGCTTCGCAAGCTTCTTAATGAAAACAATTGGCAATTTGGCGCCATTCAGATAATGGATATCAACCGATCCTTGCCAGAATTGTACCTTCTGCCAGTAATAAAATCAATCCGCCATACAGGATTATGGGCAGATTCAAGGAATAAAATTGGGGAATTAAAGAAGGGCGTCTTCAGTATTTCGCAACATCCCTGGCTGAGATGGGTGCTCACGAAATGTACTGGCCCGCATGCGCATCAACTATCTCATGAATTCTGGCAATATGCCGGCAACATACCAGCAAAGCCGCCATTCCTCCAACTATTAGATGATGTTAAATTGTCAGCAGACTCAAAAGTAGGGAAAGGAATTGTAACGCGAAACACATGGCAAAGCTGGATTCGCGAACCGGATGAAGAGATTGTTTCCCTTGTCAGGGATAGCATGAGCGATTTTGCCAAGCAAATTCGAGAATATGGAAGATTTATCCCCGCTAATTTGGTGGCAGATATTTGTCGGTTTGTTGCAAACGCAAGGGGAATATTTTCTCAACAAGACTCGCTGAGATTGGCAGTACTCCTTCGTTCAAACCACCTGATGAGTAGCAAAACAAATCATGAAAATACAGCAGAATGATTTTGATCTGTTTCTGACGTGGGCATCTTACAAAGGTTCAGGGAACTGGCGTGACTGGCGGAATGCTATCTCGAATTGGAAACAAGATGGCTCAACTGAACATAATGCGGTAACTCAGTTTGCATGGCAGGCGCGCTATGCATTCAGCGCTCTCGGCCACGTTGATTTTGATCCAGGATTCCGATTTCAAACCAAGGGGATAACTTGGCAAACAGCACCGGCTGCATTTGCTGGATTGCCCAACGCCAAACCTGGAAATCCAGTTGCAGTTTTATGCGGCCGTCGTTGTGAAGACCTTCTTCTGAAGTTGCGGGAATCATCAATAGGTAGCCGGATGAAAATCATTCCCCAATATCGTGCCCCACATTGTGTCCAAATTCGATTCAAAAATGAACGGGAGTTGGATGCAGTTTGTAAGGAATTCAAAATAGCAAATGCCGAATGTGCATCCATACGTCTGCTCAGGGCATTGCCGCCCATTGAAGCATGGTTGGCTAATGCGTCGGAAAACAGTTTTGATGTCCCATTCGAATGTTTTAATGTCAAATCGGGAAAGTGGGAAAAAAATAATTTTGCCCATGCGAATTTAGAAAATGCGTTGATTAGGAAGCGCAACCGATTTGCAGCACATCACTACTATCTAAAACATCGGGGGAAATGGTTTCTTTTACCCTGGCAGTACGGCTTTTGCCTGGCGAGCACGTCATCTGTGGAACCTCTAATTTTTTACGATCACTCTAGGCGTTCTCTTTTTTTGAAACAGCCGTGGATGCAATTACCAGCGTTGTACCTTCGCAGTTTGGTGCTATGTAGCGGACTTCTGCCACACTATTGCTCACGCAGACGTATGTTGATCTTTAAAAATATACCATTAGAAATCGCTGAAGGGCTTGCAAAACGATTAAACCAAGCTTTGGAGAAAATAAATGAACCATCCGGAAAAACTCTCGCATGATTTGAATCATCTTTACTTACGCTACATTGATAGTCGTTTCAACCTTCGATACGACAGCTTGCAGGAAGAGCGGCGGTCTTTGCTCTCCGGTCATGAGAGATTGCATCAGTCCCCGTACATCGAAGTCTTGCCAGAGTACGCAACAACACAGCGTAACCTTGCCGAGGACATTCGGAAACTTGGCATTTCTGATGAGTTCGTGTCTTTCGCACTGCAAGGGCTGTGGGATAACGATAATATCCTCTACACACATCAATTCGAAGCATTGCGAAAGACACTCGTCGAGAATCGTGACTTTGTCGTGACCACAGGTACCGGCTCAGGTAAAACCGAGTGTTTTCTTCTACCAGTTTTTGCAGAGTTGATTCGCGAGTCAAAGAATTGGCCTGAGGTCAATGCACGACAGAGTGAGCGCTTTTGGTGGAGGCAAACTGGCCGAGATTGGCAACCGCAGCGAAGCCATGAGTCTCGACCAGCGGCTATGAGAGCACTGATATTGTATCCTCTAAATGCATTGGTAGAGGATCAACTAATTCGTTTACGTCGTGCTACCGATAGTCTGTCTGCAATAAAATGGCTTGATCAGAACCGTTCCGGCAATCGTTTTTATTTCGGTCGCTATATTGGTCGCACTCCAATTCCTGGTGAATTGGGAGGACAGGTAGATAGGCTCAGAAAAGAAATGAAACAGCTTGATCGCGAACAAGAAAAAATCCTAGCTGAGATTAGCCAGGGACGAGAGGAATTACGGTATTACTTTCAGCACATTGAAGATGGCGGTGAAATGTGGTCACGCTGGGACATGCAAGAGCATCCCCCCGATATCTTGATCACGAATTACAGCATGCTAAATATCATGATGATGCGCTCTGTTGAAGCGCCAATATTCGATAAGACACGAGATTGGCTTCAAAATAACCCGCAGAACAAATTTTTCTTGATTGTTGACGAATTACACAGCTATCGCGGAACTGCCGGTACAGAGGTGGCATATCTGCTCCGCCTACTGTTCGATAGAATCGGACTCGATCCAGAAT
>WFOZ01000752.1 GCA_015487825.1 Planctomycetaceae bacterium | reverse complement strand
TTAACGATGCCCTGATTAACACTCCCAACAGCGAAGTTGCTCAGCGACTCAAGCAGGAAATGCGAATGGAACTGGCTGACAGACGTGCTCAAAGAGGAATTCGCATGGTCAGCGGCGAATCACGAAGCGAACCGGAAAAGAGAAAGCATGCTTCAAGCAGGAAAACCAGACCAGAGAGCAACTCAATCAAGACCGCACAATCCAATCCTGCCGGGCTCTCTTCGAGAGAGCCTGCGATAAATAATCGAGCCAACAAGCCATTGAAAAACGCGTTGTATGAACAATACGAAGCAGCCAGGCCTGTCCAGCAAATCAAACAGGCGGAATTCTCCCCCGGTTTGCTACCTGCCACAACAACCAAATCCCAAACCAATAAAATGGTCAGCCCTCCGCGTCAGCACCAGTTCGAAAATCACCTGCTTCTGCAACCAATCCCAATTCAGGAAAAAGAATAACCAGAAAGAACTGCTGAAAACGTTCTGGACGATTTCATGGAGAGTTTTGGGATTATGCAGGAATGAAGTTAGCCCGGATCATGCGACGATAAAAGGATCGCCCAGCTGCTGATGAATAATCCGGGCTAAAGTGTAAGCTCCAACTGAAACATATTTACTGAATCGTTGCATGCAGTTTTATGGTTCTTCTATGCAATCAGGCAATCAGGCAATCAGGCAATCAGCCGTACAGCATTGGCTGTGGTTGATCTTGAAAAGATATGCGTAACTATCCAGCGGATTGACACCGAAATTTGCAAGCGTATCAGCCGTAGGGTCCGCTATTGCGGACCGCGATGGGAGGTGGATCCTCCTATTTCTGCGGTGGTCCGCGGGTAGCGGCCCCTACAAACAATCTTAATTTCAGCAATAATCAAACATTGCTGAATAGTTACAGATATGCTCTCATTACCCCAAGTGCCTTCTAATAGCGGCTAGCAACTCACCGCTAACCTGATGCTGGTCAGCCAGGTGTCCTCCAGGCAGAAATGCCCCAGCGTGAATTACTGTTACGATTTTTTGGGGTTCACTCCCGCTGGTCGCCACAACTCGGCCTCCCATCTCTACTATGAAACATTGAACAACCCTATGTTTCATAGGCAATATCCTTGACTGCGCCCAGGTATCCAAGTAAACTGGGTAGTGCTGGATGTACAGGGTTTTTCGGATTTCAAAAAAAACAGGTTTTGTTGAGTCCAATTACAATGGATTCGCTGGCTAGTAATGTTTAGTCAGGTTTCCTGGCATCACAACTATGTGAAAAATAGGATAATTGGCCTTCACTGGCAGCTTATTCTCATCAGGTTTCTACCACTTTATTTAACAACTTGGAATTTGCTCCTATGAAACTGGATAAATTTGTTACATTGCTGCTGGTTCTTGCTGTCACATTCTGTGCTGGGTGCGTGGGTGGTGGCAGTGAAGATCTACCTGAAATGGGTTTGGTTTCCGGGACGGTAACAATGGATGGTACTCCTTTGGCAAATGTTTCCGTCACCTTCACTTCGACCGATGGTCAAGCGTCTTATGGTACAACGGATGCGGATGGCAAGTACGAACTTACATTCAGAGGCAATATTAAAGGGGCAAAAATTGGCGAGCATACCGTCACAATAGAAACCCCTCTTGAAGCTCCTGCTGGTCCAGGGTATAAAGATCCGATTCCTGCAAAATACAACGTTAAAACAACATTAACTGCTATCGTTAAAGAGGGTGAAAATCCTGCAATTGATTTCAAGCTGACAAAAAAATAAGTCTCTGAGTTTACTCAGTACGACGGGGTTGGGTTAACAGCTGTAACTGGGATGAAGTCTTGTTTGAAATTTGCACACCACGCGAACAAGTAGACAATTTAGCAGTACAAGATACACATAATCCAGGAACAAGGGCTTCTTTAACACCAGCCTATGAATCAGAAATAACGCGATTGTTACGAGCGTATTGCTTGTTTCCGGCTGGTGATTATTGGGTGGTTGTTCCTCCTGCCTTTTTACTGTGGTAAAATCCTCACTTTTTTCTTGCCACCGATTGAGTATACGCCGATATAATGGGCTGGACCCTGATTAACCGGGTTCTTTTTTTGCCTCGCCAGTATTATCTGGTATTTTCCGTTTTTTATTAAGGAGTTTTTTATGAAGAGCATTCTCCAGTTACGCAGCGTGAACCCCTCTGCCTCAAAGGCAAATAAGGGCTTTACGTTAATTGAATTACTTGTGGTTATTGCGATCATCGCAATACTCGTCGCTTTGCTACTGCCAGCCGTACAGCAGGCTCGTGAAGCTGCCCGAAGAAGTTCCTGCAAGAATAACCTGAAACAAATTGCACTTGGCCTGCATAATTATCACGATGTTTTTACGACCTTCCCTCCAGGACGGATTGACAGTAATCCTTCCTATGCAGCTGCAACACAGGGACCGTTAGAAAACCAGAACGGCTTGGCCTGGTCTGCTTTTATCCTGCCTTATGTTGAACAGGCTCCTTTGTATGATCAAATCAGTACAGAAACTGCCGGATTTATTCGCCACTGGGAACGGGACAACACTGGCGCCAGTGCTCCCATTACTTCCTCCCGGGCGAGAATTACTACTTATGGTTGCCCTTCCGACACGATGCCTCTGATTAATACCAAACGTGGCAATTACGGAAAAACCAACTACATGGGTAATTCCGGAAATGCAGCTGCCATCGACCGTCGAGGAATCTTCTGGGTAAATTCAAGAGTTAAAATGCGAGATATTACTGATGGTACTTCCAACACATTAATCGTTGTGGAAAAATCAGGTACTCGTGATGCAAACACGATGATAAACTGTGCTACAGTCGTTTGTGACTGGAATGCCGGGTTATGGATTGGTTCTCGCTACGTAGGAAACTCTGTTGGTTGGCACTCCGGGATTAACCCGACTGATGTTGACAGTTACGGCGGAGGAAGTGCAACCTACATGATTGGTCGTTCCAATCGAACCTGGGGACATTCCTGGTCGAATAACAGTACACATACCGGTGGATTACAGACCGCTTTGTGTGATGGTTCAGTCAGATTTCTTTCTGAAAATATTGACATGATAACCTATCGTAATCTGCGGAACCGACGGGACGGCAATGTTGTTGGTGAATTCTAGGACTCACTGACAATTGCATCTTGACTGAGAATTATCGAACGACTGTGGCTACCGGCTGCAGTCGTTTTTTCTGCGCCTGCTCCGCCATTTCTCTCTGCGGAGAGAAATTATTACGATAGCTTTCTCTGAAACCTATTTCCGGTCGCAAAAGCGTATCTCATTACTGCGCACCGACTCTGAGAGTTTGTATCCAAATAGCGAAAGGCTATATAACAGCAGAGGGTATGCCGAAAAGTTTTCAGAATCTGGAATCAATAAGTTCAGGAGCTAAAGATTATGTCGAAGATGGTTTTTATTACGGGAGTCAGTTCTGGAATTGGGGCCGGGTTGGCTGCGTATTATCTGGAAGAAGGTTGGGAAGTTCTGGGATGTTCTCGGCGGGAGCCCGCGTGGATTACCCGGCAGGATCGTTTTCATTTTGTTTCGTGTGATCTTTCCGGCTTCAGTCAAATTCCCGAAGCCATGGAAAAATTGTTTGATGGTTTCGGTCGATGCGATCTGGCAATATTGAATGCAGGAGTGCTGAGTCGGTTTGGAGATTTGCAGTCCGTTTCAATTGAAGAGTGCCAACGGGTGATGGATATCAATCTCTGGTCGAATAAAGCGGTTCTCGATTGGCTGTTAAGTTCATCGATTGTACTCCAACAGGTAGTCACCATTTCTTCCGGCGCAGCAGTAAATGGGAACCGTGGCTGGAATGCTTATTCAATCTCCAAAGCTGCTTTGAATATGTTGACGCGGCTGTACGCCGGGGAAGCCCCTGATATTCACTTTACTGCGTTGGCCCCCGGCCTGGTTGATACCGCAATGCAGGAAAAACTTTGCAACCTTCCTCAGGATGACAGATTTCCCACACTCGATTCCCTGCGTTCGCGTCGTGGCACTGCGGAAATGCCCAATGCAGACCAGTTGGCTCCCCGGTTGGCCAGTGCCATTTCTGAATTTCCGATGCGGGTAGAGTCGGGACAGTTCATCGACATTCGCAAGCTGCCTTGGTAAAAAAGAGTCCGATACAGGAAATAGCTGCCTCGCTGTTTATTATCAGTTCTCATCAATTACAAGATCAAATACGAATGAGCCTTTATGACAAGCCTCACAGTTGAAAACTATCTGAAGACAATCCTTCTGCTGGGGAATCGTACGGGTGAAGCAACCGTTTCAACCGGGCAGTTAGCTGTTGCAATGAATGTCTTGCCGGGAACGGTAACGAGCATGTTGAAAACTCTTTCAGATTCCAAACTTGCCACTTACAAACCTTACGCTGGAGTGATGCTGAGTGAAGCAGGTCGGACCCTGGCCCTGCGGATGCTGCGCAGGCATCGTTTGATTGAGCTGTTTCTGGTTAACACGCTGGAACTGACCTGGGATCAGGTGCATGAAGAGGCTGAACATATGGAGCATGCGGTCAGCGATTTTTTAATTGATCGTATTGATGATTACCTGTCTCATCCAACTGTAGACCCACACGGTGATCCTATTCCAGACAAGAATGGAATATTAAGAGCAGACCCGACCAATCAGGGAGTGCCACTTTCATCCTGTGAGCAGGGGACTTATTTTGAACTGGTTCGAGTTTTTAATCAGGATCCCGATTTCCTGCGATACCTAAGCGAACATCAGCTTGGGATCGGATGTAAAGGGCAGATTATCTCTAAAAGTGACGAAGCAGACTTAATTACAATTGAAGCGAATCAGGAAAAAATCCCGCTGGGCCTCATTGCCGCCCGGGATTTACTTGTAATAACAAAGCAATGAACTGGCTTCCTTGAGTTCTATTTTCTATGATCCGCTTTTTAGAGTCCTTCTTTAGTCGCATTCATTTTCAGATTTCTGTCACTGCTTCCGGGGAAATCCGGATCTTTCAGGAAAGTTATAATTACGATGGGTTTGTTTGATCGCCTGAAAAAAGGTTTGAAGAAGACATCACAGGTTCTTAAGACGGATGTCCGCGATCTGTTCAAAAGCGGAGAAATATTAACTGATGAGCATCTGGCACAATTTGAAAAACGGCTTATTGAATCAGACATGGGCGTTGCAGCTTCGATGGAGATCGTCGAGGAACTGCGAAAAGTACATCGTGGCCGAACGGTTGACCTGACTGAAATCTGGAAAACAGTTCGCAATAAACTTAATGAACTACTTAAAGGGGAAGAAGGGATTAACTGGGATCCCAACGATGATCTTTCTCCTTTAAATATGGCAGAGCAGGGACCGACTGTTATTCTGGTCGCTGGAGTCAACGGCGTCGGGAAAACAACTTCTATCGCCAAGTTGGCAAATTTACTTCATCAATCGGGCAAGAAAGTCGTCCTTGCAGCTGGAGATACTTTTCGGGCTGCTGCAGTAGAGCAACTGACAATGTGGAGTGAGCGGATTGGTTGCGATATCGTCACCAGAGCTAGCGGAACAGACCCCGCCAGCGTGGCTTACTCCGGTTGCGAACGAGCGTTGGAAACCGGTGCAGATGTTGTCATTATTGATACAGCAGGCAGGCTGCAAACCCAAAAAAATCTGATGCTGGAATTAGAGAAAATCTATCGCGTCATCGGAAAAAAAATTCCGGGAGGTCCACACGAATCATTGCTTGTCCTTGATGCCACCACGGGACAAAACGGAGTGAATCAGGCGGAAGTCTTCTCGGAAATCATCGACTCTACCGGCCTGATTCTTGCCAAGCTGGATGGAACCGCAAAAGGGGGAATTGTTGTCGCCATTCGAAAGAAGATGGGGATTCCCGTTAAATATATCGGCGTCGGCGAACAGATTGAAGACCTGCAACTGTTCGATCCCGATCAGTTTGCAGATGCTCTGGTCGCAGAATAAAACCTGCAGAGAGTGAACAGCTACCCGGCGCGGCCTTAAAAACGAACGCCAATCCGGGAAGGAGCTTCAGTTTACAGGTTGGTTCGCATTACCTTCCACGTGTGCAAAACAAAAAAGGTTCGTCTGTCTTACTGATGACCATTTTCATTGCGGCTATCTGGATGAACTGTTTTTCTTTTGCCGCTTTGTTCTTGATTTTGGCTTTAAGATCGCTGCCATGTTATATTCCACCGTTTGTTCGATCAAAAGTTCTTCATCGGAAGCCAAGTATTCATTAGGAAACCAGTGAGCAATCCCGAGTAGCGTATTCACAATGTGCATTGTCGCGATGTTAATATCCAGATTGCGAAGCTGTCCTTTCTCCTCCAGTTCCCGCAACGCCTCGCGGATCAACGTATTATACTCTTTTTTGCGTTTGACAATTTTTTTTCGTTGTGCCGGTTCCAGATGGTTCAGTTCCCACATAACGCTCGTCAGTGACAGCCCATGCCTGATCGATCCATGAAGATGAAGGTGCATTATTTTTCGCAATCGTTCTTCCGGATCTTTGATCGACTGCACAGGCTTAATAACTTCTCTGTTGAGTTTATCCAGCGCGTAATTCATTATTTGGTAAAGCATATCCTGCTTGCCGGAAATATGATGGTACAACCCGGCTTTGGTCATGCCAACTGCTTTTGAGATATCTCCGATTGAAGTGCCACCAAATCCCTTTTGGACAATCAGTTCCGCTGCGACACGATAGACATCCGCTGTACGACCTTCGGTAATTGCTGACGCTGGACGTTTAGTAGTCGTAGCCATAAGAATGAATCCCTGTCATTTTCGTTTAATAATAAAGTAAATCCGAAGGGAACTTTCGCTCCCTTGTGCAACTCTACACGATCTCTCCGCTTCTTCAACCGTAATCTGAACACGAAGGTGGCGAGCCTGCACTCATCATCGTGTGCCGTTAAGCAAAACCAGTTCCTCCAGTAGAGCATCTGCCGTTAAATGTCAGTCCGTATGCCGTAGGCTGATTGATGCTTAGTCAGGCTTTGCCGGCCCAATAATTGAAGCCGCAGAAACAACAGAGAGTCTATGCGACAAGGCACGATTCACAACGGTCGATTTTTTTACAACAAATAGTTGACAGCCGACCGAACGTTCGGTAGCATGTGCGGCATTCGGTCGCACAATCAGGTCCCCTGCTGTATCCTCAATCGATAATTGCTGGATTGGTGCAACCGAATAGTGCGACAACGGAGCACGAACCATGAAAATTCAACCCCCGGTTTAAGGCCTGAAAAGGCACTACAGAGGAATACAGGACTCGCTCATGGCATCTGCGTTTCGATTTGAAGAGTCAGACGGGAAGATCGGACTACTGACGTTTGATATTCCTGGTCAAAAGGTCAACACATTTTCAGAAGCTGTTCTGGGCGAACTTGCCGAGCAGGTTTCGCAACTGGAGCAGCGAACGGACTTAAAAGGTCTGTTTCTGCAAAGTGGAAAGCCCGGGCAGTTCATTGCTGGTGCAGACCTGGGCGAACTCGGTGCATTGGTTGATGAGTCCTGCGAGCAGGTTGCAAAGAGGATTGCGATTGGGCACGAATTGTTTGATCGCGTCAGTCGGCTGCCGTTTCCGACGGTTGCGTTGATTGATGGAAATTGCATGGGGGGTGGCACGGAGTTGGTCCTCGCGTTCGATTACCGAATTGCGTCAAATAGCCCCAAAACGAAGATCGCCCTGCCGGAAGTGAAGGTCGGCCTGATTCCTGGCTGGGGTGGCACGCAGCGGTTGCCGCGATTGATTGGCGTTCAGCATGCAATCGACATGATCTGTTCTGGAGACCCGCTGACGGCCGAGAAAGCGACAACGCTGGGGTTGGTGTTTGACGCTGTCCCGTTCGACGAAATGTTCAACGAAGCTCAACGGCTGATCGAACAGAACAGTGACAACTGGGAGCAAGATCGAAAACTGCGTGAGCAACCGCTGGGGCTGAGTGAGGATCAGTTGAACTTTGCGTTCCTGGTCGCTGAAGGCTATCTTAAAGGGAAGACAAAAGGGCATTATCCTGCCCCGTTGGCCGCGTTGAAGGCACTGCGAGAAGGGATTAACTTAACGCTCGAAGAAGGCTTGGCGGTTGAGCGAGAAGTTGCATTAGGTGTTATTGGTTCGCCCGTCTCAGCTAATTTGATTGGTGTTTTCTTCAAGACAAATTATCTATCCAGCAATCCTGGGGCCGATTTGCGTGATGTCCAGGCTCGCGATATCGAGCGTGTTGGTGTGCTGGGTGCAGGAATTATGGGGGCCGGGATTGCTACGGCTCATGCCCGTGTCGGCATTCCGACAGCCTTGGTGGAAGTTGATAATGAGCGATTGAATGCTGGTCTGAAGAGTGCAGCCGCGGTCGTTGAGAGCCGCATAAAAATCGGCCGAGCGACACAGCAGGATCTGGCGCAAACACTCGGCTTACTGAGTGGGTCACTGTCGCATCAAGCCTTCGCGGACAACGATGTTGTGATTGAAGCAATCGTCGAAAATGAATCGGTCAAAACAGAAGTGTACGGTCAGCTTGCTGGCGTTTTGCGAGATGATGCGATTCTGGCGAGTAATACTTCGACGATCTCGATTACAAGACTGGCCAAATCTGCCCCAAATCCCGAGCGTTTCGCTGGGATGCACTTTTTCTCGCCTGTTGATCGGATGCCTTTGGTTGAGATCGTTCGAGGTGAACAGACAAGCGACGAGACGATTGCAACGCTCGTTCAACTGGCTCGTCGAATTCGTAAGACACCAATCGTTGTGAATGACTGTGCCGGGTTCCTTGTTAATCGGCTACTGATGCCGTACATGGCCGAAGCGATTTTGATGTTAACTGAAGGGGCGTCAATGGATGCTATTGACCGGGCAGCGACTCGGTTTGGGATGCCGCTTGGCCCGATTTCGCTGCATGATAACGTTGGCATCGATACCATTTGCTTTGCCGGGCGTGTGATGCTCGATGCGTATCAGGATCGCACAGTTGCTTGTCCACTTTTGGATGAGATGGTCGAACATCGACGCTGCGGCAAGAAAACAGGTCTTGGATTTTACAGCTACAAGGGGAAGAAGGGCAAGGCGGTGGATGATCCGGATTTCCTGCCGATTCTCGACCGCTACCGCACGGATGAGCGGGAGTTTACAGACGAAGAAATTACCGACCGGCTGTTCCTGCCCATGTTGCTGGAAGCTGTTCGCGCACTCGAAGATGGAATTGCTGCGGAGCCGACGCATGTTGATATGTCGCTGATTCTCGGAGTTGGTTTTCCACCATTTCGCGGCGGCATCCTCTCGTGGTGCGATACGGAAGGTGCTGGAGCGATCATTGATCGTGCAGATACTTACGTAGCACTTGGCAAGCGGTTCGAAGCGACTGACGCGTTGCGGAAGATGGCGAGTCAGGGAGAACGTTTTTTCCCAAACATAAATCCAGCCAGGAAGTAAACAGAGCCCAGCTACAAAGAAAACGGAGACAACCAAGTGAGATCCACAGTTATCATTGGCGTCGCTCGCACGCCGTTTGCTAAGGCGTCACCCAAAGACGGATACTTTCGCGATGTGCGAGCTGACGAACTTTCGGCCCATGTCATTCAGTCGCTCGTTGACCAGACGGGCGTTGAGCCGCAGTTGGTCGAGGATGTCCGCTGGGGCTGTGTTCAGCAGTTTGCGGAACAAGGCACTGATATGGCTCGCACTGCTGTCTTACTGACCAACCTGCCTGTTGATACGTGCGGTGTGACAGTCAACCGCAATTGTGGATCGGGCTTACAGGCGATCAACGACTGTGCAATGAGTATCGCCGCTGATTGTGAAGATGTGCAAATCGCAGGTGGCGTCGAACACATGCACCATTTGCCAATGACCAAGGAGTATGATCCACCACCGGGCTTATTCCGTCGCAATGGCACAGCAGTGATGCACATGGGGATGATTGCAGAATATCTGGCAGGCAAGTATCGCATCTCTCGTGAGCGACAAGACGAATTTGCCTTGCGGAGCCATCTGCTTGCTGCGAAAGCAACAGAGAATGGTCAGCTTGGCAACGAGATTGTGCCGACATGGGGACGCGATGCATCAGGTCGAAAGGTTGAATTGACCAGCGATCAGGCAATTCGCCCAGACAGTACAATAGAAGCGCTCGCAGCCTTGCCGCCCGCTTTCAATCCGGCTGGTGGTTGCGTAACGGCTGGAAACAGTTCGCCAACCAGTGTTGGTGCGGCTGGTGTGTTGCTGATGTCGGAAGACAAAGCGAATGAACTGGGCCTGAAGCCTCTGGCTCGCATTCGTGCAATGGCCGTAGCGGGGGTGGACCCGGCAGTGATGGGGATCGGTCCTGTTCGAGCTGTGCATAAGGTGTTAAAGCGAGCTGGTTTGTCTCTGGATGAAATCGGATCAATCGAAGTCCACGAAGCGTTCGCAGCTCAAGCACTTTCAGTTTTGAAGTTGTTGGACTTGGATTTCGAGCGAGTCAATCTTCGAGGCGGGGCCCTTGCCATCGGGCATCCGCTGGGGGCAAGTGGTGCTCGGATTGCAGGAACGTTGATACATCGAATGCGTGATGAAGACTCACGCTTCGGGCTTGCAACACTCTGTATTGGTGGTGGACAAGGCGTCGCCACAATCTTTGAACGATGTGATAGCTGAGTCCTGCAAATTTCTCGCTCCCGGGGTCATCTTTGGGATCGGGGAAATCCCGCCATTTCCAAAGGATCAGGCGATGTACCAAAACTTATCGCAAATGCACCGATGCACCGCGCTGCGACTTGGCCCGCGTGTTGCCGTTCGTTTCAAGCAGGATGGTGTGTGCCGCGATCTGTCCTGGAATGACTATCGACGACAGGCAGACTGGGCGGCGTGGGGGCTTGCACTGCTGGGCGTTGAGCCACGTGATAGAATCGCAATTCTATCGGAAAATCGCTACGAATGGCTTGTTGCAGATCATGCCATTTTGTCGGCAGGTGCCATCTCGGTTCCACTGCATGCACCGCTGTCTGCAAGTCAGGTTGAGTACCAACTGGAACACAGCGAAGCACGTGCTGTGATTGTCAATAATCAGGCTCAGGCCGATAAAGTGTTCGAAGTGTTTGATCGCTTGCCGAGCCTCAAATTCGTTATCTCTTTCGACTCTGTCAAGTCGCCAGCAAAAATCCACACCGACAGTTGGGAGAGAATCAAGCATCTGGGGCGACATGCAGGAGAAGCGTTTATCCAAGAGTGTGAACGCCGTGAAGCTTCTTTGACTCGCGACGACCTGGCAACAATCATTTATACCAGCGGGACAACCGGCAAACCTAAAGGAGTAATGTTGACGCACGGCAACATACTTACAACAGCCGAATCTGTGTGTTATATGCCGTCCGACCCAAGCTTTCTCAATGTTCTGCTTAGCTGGCTTCCTTACAGCCATGTCTATGCCCGAATATGTGATCACTATACTACCACGCTTGCTGGAAGCACAGTTTGCCTGACGAGTTCTATCGATACCTTGATCGAAGATTTAACGACGTACCAACCGACCTGGTTAACTGCGGTTCCGCGTTTCTACGAAAAAGTCTGGAGTAAAGTCGAGGCTCTTCCTGATAATCTACGCACTCAGCAGTTACGCCGCATTTTCGGTCGACAAATTGTTCAACTGACCTCAGGCGGTGCCCCTCTCCCGAGGCACCTATGCGATGGTTTCGACAAGGCGGGAATTCCGTTACTGGAAGGGTACGGCATGACTGAGACGGCGGCAATCGTCTGCTTCAATTGGCTTGGGTCTCAACGGATCGGAACTGTCGGACGGCAAATCAATTCTGCAGAATTGCGAATTGCCGAGGATGGCGAGATCCTCACACGGGGGCCGCATGTCATGCAAGGTTACTGGAAAGACCCGGAAGCAACGTCTGAAGCAATCGTTGATGGCTGGTTGCACACAGGTGATGTTGGCACTCTGGATGAAGATAATTTTCTCATCATCACTGATCGCAAAAAAGATCTTTTTATTACATCCGGCGGCAAAAACATTGCGCCGAGCGAATTGGAACGACTGTTGGTCAGTGATCCTTACATCGAACAAGCCGTTGTGTACGGTGATGGTCGCCGGTTTGTGAGCGCCTTGATTATCCCGAATTTTGAGTTACTGGCGAGAGTTGATATCGCCGGTATCGATGATTTCGCAAAAGATTCAACACTAGAATGTAATCACGCTGATTATGCACAGAGCGACTTTATCGAACTGCCCGCAGTTCTCGACTTTTTTGAAGATCGTATCAAATTACTGATGGAATCTGTCAGTCAGCCAGAACGTGTCAAAAAATTCCTACTGCTTGCTCGCCCCTTCGAACTAGCCAACGACGAACTGACTGCAACAATGAAAGTTCGTCGCAACTTCGTCATCGCAAAATATAAACAATCGCTCACATCGCTCTACGAGTGATCACGGCCTCAATACTTTTTAGTGGAACGTTTCGAATCAATATAAACATCGCAAGGTGCGATCACATCACAAGCTGAAAACTTGCGAATATTTCGCGTTTTTATTTACTTACCGGGCGTTCGTTCTTGCCATCCTACCGACCGTTCGTTAGGTTTTGGTAATGTACGTTATACGAAACAGAGCAACCGTTTTGTTCGCAATTCACAGTGATGACCAATGCTCACACTCCAGACACCTTGATCAGGGAGCATACCATTGAAAATACTCGTTTGCGTTAAACAGATTCTTGATCCGGAAATTCCGCCGCGTGACTTTCAGGTCGATCCTCAATGCCTCGAAGCGGTTCGTGGAAGTGCCTCTCTGGTCACGAATATCTTCTGTGAGAACGCTTTAGAAATGGCCTTGCAATTGCGGGAGCAGTGCGGTGGCGAGATCACGGCGATCTCGTTCGGCTCCAACTCTGCTGAGGATTCGCTTCGAAAGGCATTGGCTTTGAAGGTTGATGCCGCATGCCTGGTGCTCAACGATTTGACTCCTCACCCTGCATCGTCCGTTGTTGCCCGCGTGTTGGCGGCAGGCATTCGCAAGTTGGGCGAGTTCGATCTCATTCTCGTGGGACGGGAATCGGGAGACTGGGGGGCAGGGCAAACGGGAGGATTGCTGGCCGAGGAACTTCATTTTCCTGCTGTATCGTTTGTTGATGGTATCTCTGTTGAAGGCGATAGCATCACGCTGCAACGTCAAACCGATTCAGGGATCGAAACGGTCACAGCAAAAACCCCTTTGCTGGCCACGATCACGAATAACGATCAAAACGTGCCTCGCATTCCGAAAACTCGCGACATTATGAAGTCCGGCAGAAAGCCAATGACAACCTGGTCGCTTGCCGATCTCGGACTCTCTGCAAACGATCTCGTTGGAACAACGGAAATTGTTGATTTGTATATTCCTGAGAAACAGACAAATTGTGAGTACATCGATGGCGACACAATTAACGACAAAATTGATGCGTTCGCAAAACGTATTGAAGATGTGATAAGGACCTTGTAACACCATGATCAATATCGTCTCTTGCCTGTTACCTCTTTTTGAGTTTGACCGAGCGACCGAAGGCCTACTTGGCGAAAGCCAACGATTGGCCAAGGCACTTGGTGGCTCGCATGTTGTTGTGATTGCTGGGCACGCGGAAGATTCCAAGGTCTCGGCAGTCGCTGAGTATGCGGATCGCCTCATCGTTGCAGAGCATTCCGACTTGACCAGCTATCAACCAGAACTCTGTTTGTCTGTGTTGAGAAGCGTCTGCGCATCGCTTCAGCCGCATGCGATTTTGCTCGGTAGCGATACTTACTCTCAAGAGTTAACCCCCCGTTTGGCTCATCGACTTGGCGGCTGTTCAGCCGGAGATATCCAGTCGCTGGCGGTCGTTCAAGATAGCATACATGCAACTCGCCCGGCTTATGGCGGCAAAGCGGTGGCAGTCCTTGATATGAAAACATCGCCAGCGGTTGTTTGGGTTCGTGATCGATCAATGGAAGTCGCTGTTGCCGGCGAGCCTGCCAAAATTGAGCGTTTGCAGGTCGAGGCAGAAAACATCAACACAACAAAGATTGTTGATCGTCGCTCTGAAGAATCTTCCGGGCAACGACTGGAAGATGCCAGCATCATTGTTTCGGGGGGACGGGGATTAGACGGGCCTGATTCATTTGAAGATCTCAGGCAACTGGCCGTGACAATGGGTGCAGAAGTGGGGGCCTCGCGTGCGGCATGCGATTCGGGGTGGATCACGCACAGTCATCAGGTCGGTCAGACGGGCAAGAAGGTCGCACCGCAATTGTATCTGGCTGTCGCCATCTCAGGAGCCAGCCAGCACATGATGGGTGTGTCGGACGCCAAAATAATAGCCGCCATTAACACCGATCCAGATGCGCCGATCTTCAAGCATTGTCAGTTTGGTATTGTCGAAGATTACAAACAGATTATTGGTCCGTTGCAAGAAAAATTGGCATCTTCACTCTCATGAACTCCGATCAGGCCACTCGTATCGTTCTTTGGAACATCGACCATTCGTGGTTGATGTACGTTTTGCTGTTGCCCACGCTGGCAATTGCAGCATACGGCGTTTGGCGACGAGTGAATAAGTGGCGGCAGGGGCAGCCGGTGGCTCGTTTTGATCGCCCCTGGCAGCGGTGCCAGCGACTGATTCGTTTCGTGTTGTTGCAGCAGTTGACGTGGCGTGATCGGTTTGCGGGCGTATTTCATGCGATGCTTTTCTGGGGGTTCATCACACTCACGATTGCAACAACGGTTGTCATGTTGGATCACGATTTCGGCATCCCGATTATGCATGGACGTTTCTACCTCTACTTTCAATCTTTGTTTGTCGATGTTCTGGGGCTACTTGCCATTGTCGGTACTTTGATGGCTGTAGCACGCCGCTGGATTATGCGACCGAAGAAACTCGTTTACAGCAATCAGGCAACTTGGATCCTCGTCGTGATCGCGACGATTCTTGTGACCGGATACCTGCTTGAAGGCTGGCGAATTGCGGTGACGCAGGACCCGTGGGGGAACTGGTCGCCAGTCGGCTCACTCGTGGCCACAGCTTCCATGAGCATGGCAAGTGTCGAATCGTTACGCATCGCCCACGTTGTTTGCTGGTGGTTCCATCTGTTTTTGGTGTTTGGTTTTATCGCCTGGGCACCTTATACCAAAATGATGCATCTGCTGAGCGCACCTCTCAACATTTACACAGGCGATCTTGATCTGCCCATCAGCAGTCTGAAGAGTATCGATTTCGACAATGCCCCGTCATTCGGCATTAACAGCCTCGAACGATTTACTTGGAAAGATTTGCTCGATCTCGATGCTTGTACCGAATGTGGTCGTTGCACAAGCGTCTGTCCGGCGAACAGCGTTGGCAAGGAACTTTCGCCCCGCGATATTATCCTTGATCTCCAGAAGCTGATGAATAACACAGACTTGGTGAGTATTGCGGCTCAGGCAAACGACAGTGACGAAGATGAACCAGCCGTTCCACTCATTGGCACCAGCGAGGCACTTTCCCGCGATGCACTCTGGCAATGCACAACCTGTGCAGCGTGTGTCGATATTTGCCCTGTTTCAATTGAGCAGTTCCCCAAGATTGTTGATATGCGACGTTTCGCAGTCATGGAGGAAGCTGAGTTCCCCGACACGCTGCAAGATGCTGTCAGCTCGATGGAAGAACGTGGGCATCCGTTTCGTGGCACTCAATTTTCTCGAATTGACTGGGCTGCTGGCCTCGATATTCCTGAGATCAATCAGGTGGAATCTCCCGAGGTTCTCTTGTGGGTCGGTTGCAGCGGTGCGTTTGTCGAACGCAATCAGAAAGTGACACGGGCATTCGCTCAGATACTGCAACATGCCGGTGTTTCCTTTGGGATTCTTGGTCGTGAAGAAAAATGTACCGGTGATTTGGCTCGACGAATCGGAAACGAATTCTTGTTTGAGCAGCTTGCCAAAGAGAATATTCAATTGTTCGAAAGGAACAACGTACAAACAATCGTCACAGCCTGCCCACACTGCTTCAGCACGCTGGCCAATGAGTATCCCAAATTGGGAGCAAACAT
>WFOZ01000751.1 GCA_015487825.1 Planctomycetaceae bacterium | reverse complement strand
CCATTTGAATTGGGGACTATAACTCCTTTACATTGCATGGGTTACATTATCGATTTTATTGCCCTTTGTCGTTTCCACCTGAGGTGCAATAAATAAAGACCAACATAAGGTGTATGTCTTTCCAGCGCCGACATTTCCCTAAAGTGCAGTACTGAAACAAAACCGCACGAAATTTGTCGATACCAATCGCTTGATCCTGACTGGCTACGGCAATTTTCAACAGCATCATCTGCAGTTTTACAAACTGGTCAAAAAACATGACATCAGCTGTATTTACCGAAATGGCCCAAAACGAAAACATCACTGGAACAGTGGCTGGATCCCGGAAGCGATTAGCCTTTTAGCAACAGACTGAAACTGATTAATGGTCCATTAAGGCAGACTCCGCTTCTAATGAACTTCTTTTAATTTTGTTGTGTTAACCACCAGCGTTCAAACAGTAATGCATCCATACGCAGGTCCTGGTCGGTTTGAAATTCTGCGTTGACTTCGCTGACGATCAGGCCTCGATAATCGGCTTTTTCGAGCAACTCCCAGACACCGAATACGAATTCGCGGTTGCAATACATTGGTCGGTGCTCTTCTTCTCCGGGGACATAACCAGGCAGGTGCACATGGTAAAGTTTGTCGGCGTAACGCCCAAGAAACTTATCGAGCATTTTCAACAGTCGCTCCAGCGGGGCATCCTGCAACGTAAATTTCCAGAGATGTTCGACATCAAGATTCAACCCGGGATTTTTTTCTGCCCAGGCCCAGAATTCTTTTTCATTCAATTGATGGTTTTCGACTGCGAGTCGAATATTCGGCTCGCGGGAAATGAACTCTTCTTCCCAGGCATCAAACATCGGCTGATGAATCACGATCGCCTGACACTTCAACTCGCGGTACAGTTTGACTGCCTGCTTGACGGATTGCTCATCGTTTTTTTTGTTTGGAAAATGCGGAACATATTCACAAGGATATTCCCGTGCGATTTTGATGATTCGCTCGGCATTTTCCAGTAAATTCGCACTGAGCCAGAACTCAGCATAGCGGAATCCGGCTTGCCAGGCGCGTAGAAAATCCGGCGACTCAGGCACAAACTTGGTTGCAATTTTCAGCATGAGAGCAGCTCAACTTCCCTGTCTACCACATGTAGAGTATTCAGCAAAACAGAGTGCTGAATGAAACAGGTATTGTATTCTGTTTTGCTGAAGATTGAAGCCCGTCTTGCAGGAAATTGAAAAACAGTTTCTCAATAATCGTATAGTTTGAACAGATTATATCGGGCATATCTGAATTCGCGTTTTGCAGGATAGTGCGCCAATCAGAACAAGCTGCCCCTGCGTTGCGATGTGAGCATGGCAACCAGTATTCAACCTCAGTGTGGCGCTGTCCGGTAAATCTCACTCGATGAACCGAAACCGACAGGCAATTAAGGGGCCTGTATTTTGAGGTGCCCGTAAAGTGTTTCGCCTTTGCGAAGAATGAAGAATTTTACGGGGCTGAAGGTACTGCGTTGCGGATGGTCAAGCACATAGGTGATGTTTTCTTCGTTGACCGTTTCCCAGACATGCAGGCCGACCAGAATGTCTGCACGCTTAATCCCACTTTTCGAAGCAGGGCTGTTTGGACGAACCTCAGTAACAACCATCCCGCCCCGGTATCGGGAGCCGACACGATTCCTTTGAGACTCTGGAAGTTTTTCCAGTTTCATTCCCAGAACATTCCATGCCGTATTCTCACCACTGCCTGCCGAATTCGTTTGCGAAGGCAGCTCTACTCCTGCGACATTTTTTATATCGGTAGTTTTAACCAGGGAAAGGGTAAGTTCTTCTTCGTTACCATCCCGCTTGACAACGCAGGAGATGCCATCTGTTTTACTGCGTCCCAGCAACGAACGTTCCAGGTCGACACCATCGAGAATATCAACCATGCCGACACGAACAATGACGTCCCCCTGTTCGAAGCCAGCCTGTTCAGCCGGGCTTCCTTTGGCAACATGATCAACAATCAGTTCTCGTAATTCCGCATTCTTCTTATCATGCGTTCTCAACCCATGATAATTATGTTCTAAAACTTCAATGCTGATTAAACGGGAAATCAGAATACGTGCATCATCGATCGGAATAGCAAACCCGATGCGCTGGGCACCCGCCCGAATCGCAACATTGATCCCGATGACTTCACCATCGAGGTTAAGAAGTGGGCCGCCGCTGTTTCCGGGATTGATACTTGCATCAGTCTGGATAAGATTCTTGTACTGTTGCTCTTCATTGACTTCTACGTCGCGAGAAAGCGAACTGACAATTCCTGAAGTAACTGTATGCACATAACCAAACGCATTGCCAACTGCAATAACAGTCTCGCCAAGCTTAATGTCTGAAGAAGTCCCAATCTGCATCACTTCCAGGGCAGCATTACCATCAACTTTGATAATCGCCAGATCGTGCTTACGATCAAATGCAATCACATGAGCGGGATAGCGACCACCATCAACCAGAGAGACTTCCAGGGAATCGACTCCTGCAATCACATGATTGTTGGTAACAACATAGCCCCGTTCATCGATAACGATGCCGGTCCCCATGCCGTTAATTTTGCCGCGTTTTGTCGCCCCAAATACCGAATTGGTACTGTCAGCTGTCTTTTCTGTATGAATATTGACAACAGCTCGCTTTGCCCGCTGCACAGCCTGGACGAGCGGCGTATTCCTCAGAGACGATGCGTAGGCGTCTGTCGACACAATCCCCTGGAAAAGAGACAATGTGACCAGCCCAATTGCGAGAATGGTTTTATTCATCTGCAGATTCTGTCTGTGGTGCGTTTTTGTCGGAATCGAGAGGCGGTTTCCCTACCGTTCTCACAGGTGCCTCAACATTTCCTGCACTGTTTTATTGGCACTCTTTAATAGAGATTAATAAAAAGGCAGGATGCTCGAAGTTTCAGGCAGGAATCGCGCCGTCTGATCCCTCAGGTGGGCTGTTTGCGTTCCAACATATCCTGTTACCCAGAATCGGCACGACGCTCCCGACCTCTTGAAACCTCACCGCACATCACGCACAGATTACCCAGTCGCTACAGATGGATAATTAGAGAAGCTGTGCATGTAAAAAAGCAAATTTTTCCCGAAGAGGAACAATCAGATTAAAGCTGCCTAATCAACAACGTGTATTCCCTGATAAATGGGGCTTTCACTACGTTTTCCGGCAAGATGTCACTATTGATCCCCCTTCCATATAACACCTTTCGAGCATCTACTCCCCGATAATCTTCACCAGAATCCGTTTCCGCCTGCGACCATCAAATTCGTAATAAAAGATGTGCTCCCAGGGGCCAAGGTGTAGCTTTCCATCGGTAATGGCAACAACGACTTCACGGCCCATTATCTGTCTTTTATGATGGGCATCGGCATTATCTTCTCCCGTTCGATTATGGTGGTAACGCTCGGGGGAAGGATCAAATGGAGCCAGTTCTTCCAGCCATTTATCGTAATCACGATGCAGGCCCGGTTCATCATCATTAATAAACACCGAAGCAGTAATGTGCATCGCGTTTATTAATATAATTCCATCTGTCACCTGGCTTTGCGCAACGAGCCGTTCAACCTCATCGTGAATGGAGACAATAGCGCGACGTTGAGATATTTCCATCCAGAGTTCTTTGGTAAGTGTCTTCATCGTATGATACCTTGCAGAAGCAGGGGGTTGTCTGTAAATCTGGTTTTCGAGCCAAATTGAAAAAAGTCACGCAACAAACTCACAAAATTGTGTGCAATGGCTCTGTATTACTAACGGTAAAAATTTACGAATAGCTCCTTGTTCCATCACACCTACAGTTTGAAATGAAGTTTGAGGCGAAGCTGTGCCGGGACAATATACGCATGAATCGGAAACCGTGGAGCTAAAACCGTAAACTGAATGCAGCCATTTCCAGGTGGTCCCGCACATAAACAATACCCTCAACCAGAGTATGTGGATTCCAGACGCGAGATGTCCGAGGTAAAACTTTTTGTCTGGCCAGTTCCTGAAACTTTGCAGGATCTGCTTTGACGATTGCCAGATCGCCATCTTCTGCGATGATGAGCAGTTGATCGTGTGTTAGCAAAACCTGTCCATGTCCGTAACGTCCTTTTTTCCACTGTTTTTTGCCAGTTTTGGGATCGATGCACATTAAAATACCTTCGTCCAATCCATAAACATATCCTTGATAATAAACGGGCGATGAAAATTTTGTCCGCATGATTTTGACATCGTGCCAAACTTCACTCACCTTCCAAATGTTTCCTTCGGTTTGTTCGATGTTCAGCAAAGCACTTCCCATGGAATAACTTGATGAGATGAAAACATTTTTCTGGTTTTCAAGAACAATCGGTTGGGCGCAATTCACCCTGGCCCCGTTGATGTACTTATGATGCCAAAGTTGTTTGCCGCTGGTTAAATCGTGTCCGCTTAAACCATGCCCATCAAAAATGACAATCTGCTTCACGCCATCAATTTCTCGAATCATTGGTGAAGAATATCCACAGAAATTTTCTTTATTTTCTGCATCATCAAACTGCTCCACTCCCGCGCCTTTCCACAAGGTGCTGCCATCTTTCAGATTCAGCCCCATCAATCCGTTCCCCTTGGGGCCACCCGGGTTGACACAGACAGTATTGCCGTAGATAAGCGGACTGGAAGACATTCCCCAAACGACATTGGGGATTTTCAATTCCCGTAACAGATTTCTGGCCCAGATCAGTTTTCCTGTTTTGAAATCGAGGCAGGTAACATCTCCTGCAGCCCCCATCGAAACGACAACCTCCTGTGAAACGGTTGGTGTGGTTCGCGGCCCCAGGCCTCCCATCGCTTCGAAAAACCGGGCAGGATATTGATGGATCCAACGCAGTTTTCCGTTGCGGGTATCGTAACAGGTAATCGCTTCGTTCTGTTCGCGTTGTTCGATCGTCAACAGAGAGTCGCCCACAACAGACATCGAGGCATAACCTGCACCAACAGGAGTTCGCCATAATTCCAGAAGCGGATTCTGCTGCCAGTCGGTACGTAAAACAGGTCCTTCAACAATTCCATCTCTGCGAGCCCCTCGATAAGCAGGCATATCAACCGGCAAAATGGCAAACTCGGCTGCTTCGTCATCCTGTTGATCAATAGAAGTAAATAGTTCCTGCGGAGGTTCCGGCAAGGACTCCCAGCGGTAAGAGAGATAAAGATTCATATCTCCATCAAAATTGAAATCTCGAATCGAAGAAGCCCATCCTGCACCGCCTAAGAAAAGAACCAGCATCGTCATCCAGACAGTTTTTCTTTCGAAATACGACAGGAAGCAAAACCACAAAACCAACAGAATCACCTGAGAGCCAACAATAATGACGGTCAGCATGTTGACCCAGTTCTGCCCCGCGATTGTTTCATAAACATAGCGGACCCAGTAGAAAGAACCTGCCAGCGAAATCAAAAGCAGTACAGGAATTCCCCAGGCCCGAAACCAGTTTTTTCTGGAAACAGGCTCGCTAATTTGCACGGAAGTTTTATTGGCTTCAAGTGGGTCGGACTTGTTATCTTTGTCGCTCATATTGATAATAGATCTTCTTCAATAATTGAATTGTCCAACAGTCGCAGGGACTGCAACAGCCAGCCCTACTCAACTTTTCAGACTATATTTGTTACAATATGCTCAGAACGTAAAAGTATATCCAAATTCGGAAATGATCATAAGTCCCTGGAGGTCCTCTGATGAAAAATGCAAAAAGCATTCTGTTTGTTTTCGCACTGCTTCTGTTGACGCAGTCTCCATTAATGGCAAAAGAAGAACTCATTGCAAGCAGTTTTCGCGGCTGGCTATGGACAACACCTCGTGAAGAATTACGACCGAAACTTGTTTTCGAGCCCGAAGCTGGCCTGACAAAAAAGGGGGCTTTCGTAATTGAAGCGGATGACCGGGAAGGTTTGATGGGACACTTGCAGAAAAACTTTCCCGTTGAAGGAGGGAAGACCTATCAGTTTACGGCTTACCGCAAAACAAAAGGGATCGATCTGATCCGCCGAGCGGGAATAGTGCGTATTATCT
>WFOZ01000750.1 GCA_015487825.1 Planctomycetaceae bacterium | reverse complement strand
TTATCACCTTCCACCATCCCGATTGCCTGGAACCGATCCACAACGATCTGTTGAAAAAACTGTTCAGCGGTTTGATTCAGAAATTCTGTATTGGTGGGGTAGACGAAAAGAGCATCAATCCCAGTCCTGGCGATCAATTCCGCTTTACGGGCAAGCGTACTTAGACGAGGCGGTACAAGCCGGGGAGCAACCAAAGCGACCGGTGGCGGATCGAATGTCATCGCGACACTCGGCACGCCCTGTTGTAGCGACTGCTCTCGCAAACAGCCCAACATCGCCTGATGTCCACGGTGAACCCCATCGAAATTCCCAATCGACAACATGCCTCCCTGAAAAGAAGCGATCTGATCTAGCCGCGTAATTATCTGCATTCTACCAGCCGTGTTTAATGTAACAGCATCTCCTGAGCGGCAATTGTAACCATAAAAAATCAAAGTGCGAACGAGTTACCAAACGAAGACAAAAAATATGGCGATCCAGCATTCTTACCCTGATAGAGACTCGATTCTGGTAATCGCCGGAAGTAGAATAGAAACGTTGAAGCAGGGACATCTATATATCATTTTGTCGACTACGGTCCTTCAATTGTAACCTGCAAGCCATCATCGAAAACTAGATTGGTCGATCCATTGGAAACACATCCATTGCGATTTTTGAAAAATTTGAGACGAACCGGCGAAATCGCAGCCGTGCTGATCAATCACGGCTTTGGCGACCTGGTGGAGCGGATCGGTCTGGGAAAGTATCTCAACTGGGGTCGCCGAAAAATATTGAAGCACTCCGAAGCAGATACGCGTTCCTTAACACGGGGCGAACGAATTCGGCTGTCTCTGGAATCGCTTGGGCCGACGTTTATCAAGTTTGGGCAGGTTCTCAGCACTCGTCCCGATTTAATCCCGCTTGATATCACCGAAGAACTCTGCAAGTTGCAGGAGTCGGTCCCCGCGTTTGATTCTACTGCTGCAGTCGCCATTGTCGAAAAAGCTCTGGGGGCTCCTCTGGAAGAACGGTTTGCAGAATTCGATCATACAGCGCTGGCTTCCGGGTCACTGGGGCAGGTACATAAAGCGGTACTACCGGATGGGCAACCTGTTGTTGTAAAAATACGCCGCCCCAAAGTCGTTCAACATGTCGAACGAGACCTGGCATTGATGACCGAACTGGCCATCCTAATTCAAAGACATATCCCGGAATCAGCTATTTTCGATCCTTCCGGACTGGTGCGTAATTTTGATCGAACGATTCGACGGGAACTGAACTTTCAGCGCGAAGCACGATCCATTCAGGAATTCGGCCGGTTGTTTGCCCGCGATGCCTCGTTATACGTGCCTGCTGTTTATGAAGAATTGTGTACCGAAGATGTTCTGGTGATGGAATACATCGCAGGCTACCGGATTGATGAAATCGGAACAGTCGAATCCTTAGACTGCCAGCGGAAGCAGATTGCAACCAATGGAGCCAGACTGTTCATGAAACAGGCTTTCGAATTCGGCGTATTTCACGGCGATCCGCATCCGGGAAATATTCGGATTCTGGACGATGGTTCGATCTGCCTGCTCGACTATGGCATGATTGGCACACTCGATGAAGCCACGCGGGATCGGATCATTGATCTTTTCGTTTCTATTGCCACCAAAGATGACCGAAAAGGCTTGCGCACCATCTTACATCTAGGGCAACCTTTCCGCGAAGTTGATGAACGACTGTTGCGTTCCGACTACCGAGATTTTGTCGAAACCTATTATGGCTATTCGTTGGAGAAGGTGGATATCGGAAAACTGCTCGCCGATTTCATTTCCATTCTTTCCATCCATGGCATTCGTTGTCCGGGAGATTTAATGTTGCTCATTCGGGCAATCGTCAATCTGGAAGGCTCTGCACGAAAAATTGACCCCACATTCAACTTTGCCGAACAGATGGTTCCTTACGTAAAAAGATTACTCCGCGAACGATACAAACCGGGCTACCTCTGGGAAAAATTTCGGACCGAAGCAGAAGAATTCGGACGGATCGCACACGATGTTCCGTTTGAATTTACGACAATGCTTAAACGACTGAACCGGGACGAAACCTCAATCAAGCTGAATCATACCGGACTGGATCATCTCATTACGGAAGTAGACCGCTCCAGCAACCGTATCGTCATCGGTATGGTTATTTCCGCCTCGATTGTCGCCTCCAGTCTGCTCGTCAGAAGTGGATCTACAAACAGCTGGTTCAGCATCCCGATTTATGTCATCTCCAGCTTTCTGGGGATCTGGCTGATTT
>WFOZ01000749.1 GCA_015487825.1 Planctomycetaceae bacterium | reverse complement strand
TGATAACATAAATGGTTCGACACCCAAATCCATCATGCGGTACAAGGCAGAAAATGTTTCGTTTGCGTGAACGGTCGAAAACACCATATGCCCGGTATTCGCTGCCTGGCAGGCAATGATGGCTGTTTCTTTGTCTCGAATTTCGCCAATCATGACTACATCCGGATCTTGCCGTAAAATGGAACGTAAAGAATCGGCAAAGGTTTGCCCGGCTTTATTATTGATTTCGATCTGGGTCACAGTTTCCATCTTGTATTCGATTGGATCTTCAATCGTGATGATGTTTCGCTGATACGAATCGATTTCTCCCAACGAGGCATACAATGTTGTTGATTTACCGGCACCGGTTGGTCCGCAGGTCAAAAACAGGCCATGTGGCTCGCTGATCACTTTGCGAAGTTTATCCTGTAACTGTTTTCGCATACCGAGTTGAGCCAGCGTGCTGACCGAATTCGCCTGATCGAGAATTCGCATCACCATTTTTTCGCCGTAGCGGGTTCCCTGGGAAGCAACACGAAAATCGATTTCGCGGAAATCCATTTCAGCCCGAAAACTACCATCCTGTGGCTTTCGCTTTTCGGTGATATCCATCGCAGAGAGAACTTTGAAAATATTAACAACGTTCTGCCCGACTGCAGCATCAAACGGCTCGGTTGGATACATTACCCCATCGATTCGCAGCCGAACGGCCATTTCGTCTTCTTTGGGTTCCAGATGAATATCGGTTGAACGCCTTAAAATGGCGTCATAAACCAGCTCTTTGGCTGAAAGATATCCGCGTGAATTTTCAACAGATTTGGAAGGAACCGCCCCTTTTGTTTTTCCCATAAAAATAATCGGGGGACCAACGGCCTGTTCCATATGTTCGCCCGATCCAAGCCTGATACCGTACTTGGCAAGCAGACGCAATGTGACACTACGAATATGACGAGGTGTCATCACTTTTGCAGATTCGGGAACTCGCTGATTTCGCTCGTAAATGTAAAAACCAACTGTCCCGGCATTTCCCATCAGTACGATAAAGAAACCAAGCAGGTAACTGGGTGACATGAGACAGAGAGTAAAGCCGCCCAGTCCTCCCAACAATATTAATGTGGACCAGAACTCCGGTCGAATTTTCAAGCTGCGACTGTCTTCATCGGCCCATTTGGAACAGTAACACCACAGGAAGAATAAACCTAAAATGGGCAAAAACTTCCAAAGGCTGATGTAATGTCCGCCCGGCAAGGCATTGACGTTGGGATCTCCTGCAAGAATTTTTGCGGAATCAAGTTGCATGTTTCCACGATAAAACCTGAACGGATTGGGAGGGAATTCTCCTACTCCACGAACCGAGGTAGATGACGAGGAATTATTGGTAGAGTCAGCGTTTGCGGTATTTGAATTTCCATTTGGCGAATCAGCGGCCGGCTGAGCTGCAGCACCCGGTTGAGCACAGAGCTTTCCCGCACCAATGCAGACAATAGCAAGCAGCAGAGATGTTCGGATAATCCATGCCATAAAGAAATACCTTTTTAGAAATCGGGCTGAGTATGAATGTTGATCAGGATACCCTGTCAGACCTCTTCTGCAAACAGGAATAATTAAATGGAGTGCTTTTTCAGACCTTAAATTGAAGGTTGGACTTCTGTGGTTCGTGCAGCGTTGTTGCACTATTTTGATGCACCAGCTCCAGTATAATATTAAGGATTGAAGATGCGGCAGTCTCTATTAACTCAAAACAGGTACTGATATCTCTGCCTGTATGGCTTGAATATATCGCCACGAAGGCAGGCAGATACATTTCTACTTAACCCTGAAAATATATTTTTGAACAAATAGAAGTTACCTGAAATCACTCGGCCCGAGTATCATAAGATTCAAATATTAAGTGAACTGAACAGTGTAACATGTCTCTTGATGGAAAACCAAGTGTTGAGATTCAATTCTTGTTACAAATTGATAATTCAGAACAGAATGTGGAGAGTTGGAATTCAGTGGGATGTGTTGTGTCGTCGTGCGGTTATATTGAAAATGAGTTGATGAATTTTCACTGTTAAGACAGGATGACCTTCCAGAGAAACCACTTTATTTGCAGGACTATTAATGACTGTCATTGATTCAGAATCAGATTGGAATTGTACAGAGATACCTGAACCGGGAAAACAGGTCGCACAACAGGTAAAGCTCAAGAACGGAACCGCAATCCGTTACTTCGTTTATCTCCCCGAAGACTTTTGTACAGAGAATCGATATCCGTTGATGCTTTTCCTGCATGGAAGAGGCGAACGAGGGGACAGTGTGCAGGAGTTAAAACGAGTTCTTGTTCATGGCCCTCCAAAACTTATCGAGCAGGGGATGCATTTCCCCTGCATTGTCATCTCTCCGCAGCAGGCGACAGATAATCTGTGGTGGACGACTGATAATTTACTCGATTTTCTCAGCATTATCGAAAAGCGATACCATGCTGATTTAGAGCGAATCACCTGTACCGGTTTGAGCATGGGGGGCTTTGCGAGCTGGGCTTTAGCTGCAGAGTTGCCGGACTACTTCGCAGCTATTGCGCCTGTTTGTGGGGGTGGCGAAATTGAATGGGCTGAAAAATTGATACAAACTCCGGTCTGGGCTTTTCATGGCGTTCAGGACGACATCATCCCGATAAAACGCTCTGAAGAAATGATTGAGGCTATTCAGAAATTAAATGGAGATGCTAAACTGACAACCTACCCCGATCTTGGTCACGATAGTTGGACAGAAACGTATAATAATCCCGATTTATATCAATGGCTGTTTTCCCATAAAAAGAAGTAATTGAGGTCATCTTGGTTTCGCACTCATCAGATATTGAAAATTCACCACAGCCGCACTCCGGCAGGGACTCATTCAGTCAGCAGCGAGAAGATCTGTCTCCCTGGTTTTTTACGCTTGGCGATTGCGATTCTTCATTGAACTGGAAGCAGATTTTCGGGAATGATCACTCAACTGAACTGGATATCGGTTGCGGGCGGGGCTTATTTGTTTTCAATGCTTCTGCAGATCATCCACAAACAAATTACCTGGGGATAGAAATCGATTTCAAAGAAGGCAGGCGGGCAGCAAGGCGTCTGAAAAAGGCAAATCGTCCGAACGCGCGCATCCTTGGTGGTGATGCCAAAAGAACATTATCTGAATTCATACCTAAAGAATCTGTCGCAGCGATACATGTTTATTTCCCCGA
>WFOZ01000748.1 GCA_015487825.1 Planctomycetaceae bacterium | reverse complement strand
GTGCCTGTTGAGGAACAGTTGTCTGATTTCGTTTTGAAATGTGTAAATCAGGATTGGCGAAATCGAAAATGCGAAGCGTCGTCGGCAGAAACTGTCTGTCAATCATCGCATAGATCGTACGCCTGTGATTTGATTCAGCCAATAAATCCTTCCCGCGTCCTCCCATTTCCAGATTCAACTCCGCAGAGATTGCCAGAAGAGTATCACGATATTCTTCAAAGTTCAGACGTCTCGGGTTCATTCTCCACAATAATCGATTATCGGGATCCTGCTGCAGGACACTTTCTCGCATCGCTGTTTCTTCCGGTAGACGCGAACCTTGTCGATACGTTGCAGAAAGAAGAATCATTCGATGGATATTTTTGGTACTCCACCCGCCGGAAACAAGTTGATTTGCTAACCAGTCGAGTAACCGGGGATGCGAAGGGGGATCAGAGCGGACGCCAAAATCGCTTGGATTGCGCACCAATCCTTCTCCAAAATGATGTGTCCAGATACGATTGACCCAGACGCGGGCGGTGAGTGGATTCCGGGGATCAATAATCGCCTGTGCCAGTTCAAGGCGACCGCTTCCGTTGCGAAATGATTTCGGTTCCTCCCCGGCAAGCATAGAAAGAAAATGCCGGGAAACATGCTCTGCCTGCAATGCAGGATTGCCTCTTCTTAGTACCCGCTGGGCACGAATGTGCTTGCGATCTTTCACTGCAACAGTATAGGGAATGGGAACTTTGGCATAGATCAGCCAACGTTCGACTTCATTCTGCAATTTCCAGATTTCGTTAATCGTGCCGATATCAAAATAATACTCAATGCTGGCTATCGACTCATCGGGAACAAGACAGGGGGAATCAGAACCATACAAGACTTCGTGCAAAGCCAGAGACGATGGAGGAAATAATGACTGTAAATCTTTTGAGTTGGCAGGATCAGCAAAGATTTCTCTGGATTGCTGATTGATCTTTACAAAAAGAGAACCGTATCGTTTTGCCACCTCTTTCATTGACTTGGGGGGCACGACAAATTCCGTAGCGACAAGCAGATTCACTTTTGAAGCGGAGGCTCCTGCAAGCTCTTTACAAATTGCTGGGGCAGCTATTTGAAACTGCTCGGGTTTCAATTCTGCAAACCGGTGCCAGTGAATAAATACAGGGTCGTGTTGTTCTTTTGCATTTGCAAGATACTCTTTCCAATTGTGAACGAACACCGGCAGAAGATCTTCCTTGGTTGTCACCTGGTTGAATGCCTCATCCGGATACTTTTCGAGTTCTGCCTGAGCCTGTAGATAATCGGTTGTACGATTTCTGACACGTATTGATACCTCCTCGCGACTTTTTTGAAGTTTGTCCTGCAATTTTTTTTGCTTTACCCTGAGCTCTTTTTCGAAAGCCAGATAGGCTTCATCTTTCTGTTTTGATTCAGCGATAAAGGTCAATTCATCTGAACAATTCCTGAAAATTCCGGCCAGTGAATAATAATCTGAAGTAGGAATGGGATCGTATTTGTGATCGTGGCACCTGGCACACGCAACAGTAAGCCCCATCGTGCCACGCATCACGACATCTATTCGGTCATCAACAATATCGTAAGGGACTCCAAGAAAGCGACGTCCCAGATTGAGAAAGCCGGTTGCACAGAGATCTTCCGGACGCCTTGCATCAACCTGATCCGCAGCTATTTGCATCAGTAAAAACTGATCGTAAGGAAGGTCCTCATTTAATGCTTTGATGACCCAGTCCCGATAAAGATGCGAATGTACAAAGAACCGTTCTTCCCTCGCAAAAACATAACCTTTCGTATCGGCATAACGAGCCACATCAAGCCAGTGTCGCCCCCAATGTTCCCCATAACGTGGAGAATCTAAAAGGCGATCAACAAGCTTTGCATAAGCATCGGGACTGGTGTCGTTCAGGAATGATTCTGTTTGCTTATACGTAGGAGGAAGACCTGTGAGGGTGTATGTCACGCGCCGAATTAATGTTCGACGATCTGCTGATGCTGCGGGTTTCAGGTTTTTTTCGTGTAGTTTGCTCAGTACAAACTGATCAATCGGATTCAAACACCAGGGAGCGTTCATATCAGGAACAGGAACAGATTTTAAAGGCAGGAAAGCCCAGTGATCCCGAGCCGCCTCCTTTGACGCATCGTGTCTTTCGGCTGGCCAGTACGCACCATCACGAACCCATCGATCCAGTATCGCAATTTGACGTTCATTCAATACTTTCTTGGGAGGCATTTCAAAATCTTCCCGACGAATCGCAGAAATTAACAGGCTTTCTTCAGGCTTTCCGGGGACAACAGCCGGGCCGGATTCTCCTCCCT
>WFOZ01000747.1 GCA_015487825.1 Planctomycetaceae bacterium | reverse complement strand
GTATTGATGAGTTCTGCCATCTCGCAGGTACAACGCACTAAAACGAACCTGAAGGACTTCGCGACAGGAACGTAGCATATGCTCTGCCAGCGAGCGAACGTCTGCGACTTTGGCAACGACCGAATTCATTTGATGCATTGCCCGGTCCAGTCGGTACTTTTCACGAAAGAATCTTCGATCAATCGCAGACTGGGTACGATCTTTCACCCAGCCCATTGCCAAAATAATGACCATCAGAAAAAAAGCGAATGGGAGCAATTGCTCAGGCACTGATGCCCCACGATATACGGTCAGTAAACTTCCAATTGTGATGAATAAGCTGTAAACAACCATTACTGACTGGCTCATCAGCATATAAAGCACATGCTTGCTGATGATTTGATCAAGAAGCATTAGGCGATGTCGAAAGATTCCAATGGCATATGCGGTCATAAACAGCAGGCTCACCACAACCATCGGAATGCGCCCTTTTCCCAGGGCGAGGCCAACCCGGTCGCCAAAAGAAAGGTAGACGGTGTAAAAAACCAGCGGTGTTGCCAGTAGCGAGGCGATCAGTATCCACTGTAACTGTTTTTGTTCAGCCGGTTGGGTACATTTACGATAATTATCAATTACAAAATAAACACTGGCAGCAAAGTACAGGCACGAAATCATGATATAAATATCAGCCAGGTACCGAATCCACCCCAATGCAGCTCGAACTAATCGAACTGAATCTGCCTCTGTCCCCAAAAAATGAACGATCCCCATCAAGACGGTCATCAATCCCAGCATGATGACAGGGATAAAATACAGACCAATCAAACTCAGGTAAGGATGCTTATCGCTGATAACGTGACGAGTTGGATAATTCAGGAAAAAATGTAGCGTGACTACCGGGAGCAATATCGCACAATACAGGAAAGGGACAGATAAAAGTAAGCTTTCCGAAACCACCCACCAGTAATAACCGCCAACAAAAGCAGGAAGAGTGAAAAAACTTAATGCGAAAAATAAGCGAGCTGCATGATCAGTCGGGCGATTATAAAAGGACAGGGCAGCAACCGCCAATATTGCAAATTCCAACAGACACCAAAGAATGGAAAGCACAACGTCAACCGATGAAAGTGAATGAATACCCAACCAGCATTGTACCGTGTTGCCAGTGGCAAGTTGTTTAAATTTGACGCGCACATACTTTCGCTCAGCAGCTTGGTCAGAAAAATATTCGATCACCGGCGGTAAAGATCTGTAGGAACGCTCAATATCTATCGGGTTTTCATTTTCGACCCGGCTGTCAAATGACCCGGCTTTGTGCCAGGCTGACCGTAACTTCCTCATCGCATGTGTGTAGTCATTAAACGATTTGATCTCCTGACCACCCAACTCAAGCAATAGGTCACCTTCTACAGGAGGCGACCCAAATAGAGTAGGGAGGTCTTCAGAAGAAGAAATATCGTTTTTCAGAAACCGCCTGATCTGTAATCCCTGGGAATCAAAATCATCATTTGTTAACAGGCATCTCAAGCCAATATCGGCACTTGTTGCGACGTAGAACAATACAGAAAAACAGTAAACCGCCAGTAATGTAGAGAGCAGCCCTGCAATTAACCGGTAATAGACATGTTCATTATTCTTCATATGAATTCACATTCTCAAGCAGGTCGATGTATAGGGGAAGGTATAGCACTTCAACTAGCACTCGACTTCAGGCCAGCCCTTAATTACTGTAAATATAATACCCCTGTCGACAGCGCCGATGCAAGCGCCGAGGCGCCGAAAACTGGAATTCCAGCGCCGTAAAAGTGTCCATCTTGTCTGTCGCAACCACTAATTTGGTCGTACACAATCTCATTTTTCAGGGGATTTCATGTGGATGGCAGTTGAAATCCATTGTTTTGAGAAAAAATAATGGATTTCAAGCGTCGTGGAACCTGTTTGGCATACTATCTGCTTCTGTATCATTCTCAGTGAGGTGTTCAATCACTAAACAGGTTTAACCAGCCGACCCTCAAACGAGCCGTGGATGTAGCCTTGGTCCCCTGATAAAGCAGCCTGACCCACTCTGCGAAATCAGTTTTTATTAGCTACAACGCGAAAATGGAGTTGCTCGCTGAGGGTTTTTTTATGCGCTGAATTAAGTTCGCTCTGCTTGATTGTGCATCATATTATCCGGTGCTGTTTTATGAAATCGGATAGATAAGTACTCAATTGAGATTGTGCGCTGTTTTTTAATCCAACTCTGTCTACAATAAGTGACAGAATGAATCGAACTGCTACGGTGGGGCTGGCTAATCGGATTTTCCGGTCCCTGCATTTTCTACCAGTTCAAAGGACCGGGAATATTACCAGCCTGAACACCTACCGCCCGTTGACCGACTCTTTTGGTCGAGTGCATACCAATTTGCGTGTGAGCGTTACAGATCGATGCAACTTACGTTGTTTCTATTGTATGCCCGCTGAAAATGTGCAGTTTCTTCCGCGCAAGGAATTGCTCAGTTTTGAAGAAATTACCCGGTTTGTCGAGTGCATGGTGAGGCGGTGTGGTTTAACGAAAGTTCGTTTAACAGGTGGTGAACCGCTGGTGCGACATGATTTGCACCGGTTGATTTCACAGCTTGGTTCAATTGTAAATTTGAGACAGATCGCTCTGACAACAAACGGCGTCCTGCTGGGACAGCAGGCACAACAGCTTTTTGATGCGGGGTTGCGGCATATAAATATCAGCTTGGATACCCTGGATCGCGAAAAATTTAAGCAATACACACGTCGTGACAATCTTGATAAGGTGCTCGCTGGAATTGAAGTTGCCCGTCAGGTCGGGTTTCCTTCGATCAAGTTGAATGCTGTCGCAATTCAGGGGATGACTGAAGAAGATCTTATTTCACTGGGACAGTTTGCTCGCGATACCGGCATTGAAGTTCGCTTCATTGAATACATGCCTTTGGATGCTGATCAGTCGTGGGAAAGAGAGAAGGTTTTATATGCAGCGAAAATGATTCGGATTCTTTCTGATGGATTATGCCAGTTGCAACCGGTTGAAAAACGGCAGAAGAACGCGCCTGCTCAAAGCTACGAGTTTATTGACGGGCGTGGAAAAATCGGTTTTATTTCTTCGGTCAGTCACCCGTTCTGCACTCAATGCAATCGGTTTCGCCTGACAGCTGAGGGAAAAATCAGGAATTGTCTTTTCAGTCATGAAGAAACTGATATTAGAGAATTACTGCGACAGGAGACCGCAGAAGATCAGCTTATTGACCGTGTCATGCAATCTGTTTCTGCCAAGAAAGAAGGGCACGAAATCAACACAGCCAGCTTCCTTCAACCGGAACGGCCGATGTATTCAATTGGTGGATAAGTATCACTTCCGGTTCGGTTCGGTTGCTGTTGGGTTATTTTGCAGCCAGCGGTCAGCGAAACTGCGAAGTTCGTTAATGCGATGCAAGCCGATTGATTCTGTTGCGTTATCGCTGAGCCAGTTCAAATCTTTATATGCGATTTCTGCCCGCCTGCCACGAATATTCAGTAAGGCTCTGAGGTATCGGTTTTCTGCTTCATGCTTTGAATCGGTCAGGACCAATAAATTCACATAACGAAGAATATCATCAAAATCTTCTTTGGTCTCAGCAATCCCTTTAAGGTTTCGCACCATTCGAAAAAATACCTCTGCAACAGATTGTGGTTGCAGGTATTCGTCGTCCCAGGCTTTTCCGGTTTGAATTTCAACGCGAGTTACCATATCAACCGGACTGAGAATGGTCCCTTTGTTGAAAACATCAATCACGTCGCCTGGTTTGTTATCGACATACTGCTGTACAACAAAATGTCCGGGCAGGCCGACTCCCCGGATATCGAGATTTAACTCCTTTGCAATCGTCATGTACAATACTGAAAGAGAGATGGGTAAGCCTTCCCGGTCATCGATTACTTCATTGAGATAGCTATTCGATTTATTGTAAAAGTTGGTCGTACTTCCATGGTAGCCGTACTCCTGAAAAAACAGGCGATCATATTCCGCTCGACGTTTTTTATCATCTTTGAATTTATCAGGAATCTCCGCCTGTATTTCTTTTGCCAGTCTGCGGATTGCGTTCAGGTAACCTGTTACATCAACCTCTGCATTATCGAATCTTGCCAGAAACAAGGCCAGCTTTTCTAAACGAGGCTTCTTCTGGTTCAGTTCTTTTGCTATCTGTTGAGAAACGCGGAGCTCATGGGCGAAGTGGCTTAGTTTGCGAAGTTTCCCGGCGCGTTGTTCCAGTTCTCTGGCAGCTTCTTCCAGATTGACAGAACTGTTTTCGGGAAATTGACTGATCTGTTCAATCGTTTGAGCTGAGAGTAAATCATTACTTTTTTTACCAGTTAGTAGCGACTGCAATCGCTTTGTCAGTTGCTTATCAAGGTGGTGATTGGCGATTTTTTCAGCCATTTGGAAATTTCGAAACATGGCAACGGTGTCTCGAAATTTCGCCAGGCCAACTCGACCTTTTGTGTAGCCGCCATCTTGTAATTCGAATATCAGGTGATCATTGCAATAACATTTTATGATTGTTCCCTCTATCGAGACTTTGAGAAAATTCCATTCTCCCGGCTGATAATGAGGCGTTGATACCTCTTTAAGGACATGCCAGCTGAAAACATCTGCTCCATCGAAGCGGCTGATTCGCAAGCGGGAATTACTGGGATAGAATCCATAATGTCGTTGTTGGTCATCCGTTTGAAAAACCAGCCCTGCAGCTCCGGCTTCGTCTTCGAGTCTGACTGAAACTGCTACTTCGTACTGTTGAGGTTTTTCAGGAGCTTTCTGCCAGAGACAAATTGCCCGCCCGCCAAATCCTTTACCCAAGCCGGAAACATGTATTC
>WFOZ01000746.1 GCA_015487825.1 Planctomycetaceae bacterium | reverse complement strand
CAGTACATGCTCCTTTCGAAGCGAAACCGTCTTTGATTGAAAAGTATCGCGGGAAGGCGATTCAGGATCCCACGAATTTTCAAACGAATCCTGTCATGGGGGGGATGGTTGAAACGTTGGACGACAATGTCGGACGGATTGTTCAAACGTTGCAGGAATTGAAATTGCTGGAGAACACTTTGATCATCTTCACTTCCGACAATGGCGGGAACCAGTACAATTTTGTGGAAGGGTTGGAAGCGACCAACAACGCCCCCCTTTCTGCAGGAAAAGGACACATCTTTGAAGGTGGGCATCGCGTTCCGCTGATCGTTCGCTGGGATGGCAAAACGCAGCCGGGCACAATCAATAACTCACTGGTCAGTTCTGTAGACTATTTTCCTACCATCATTAAGGCGACCGATGCGAAGCAGCCGGAAGATCAGGTTTGTGATGGCGTGAATATTCTGCCAACATTTTTTGGAAAAGAACTTCCCAAAGACCGAGCCATCTTCACTCACTTTCCACATAGCCCAGCGGCAACCGGTTCGCTGGCTGCCAGTTCTGTCCGCCAGGGAGACTGGAAGCTGATACGCATCTACGGGGATGCTCCCAATCAGGAAGACAGATTCGAACTGTTTCATCTTGCAGAAGATATCGGCGAACAGAAAAATCTTGCAGATCAATATCCGGAAGAAACAAACAAACTTCGTTGCCTGTTAAAAGATCACTTGAAAAGCACCGAATCTCTGCTTCCTGCAAAGAATCCTCGATACCAGCCTTCGGAACTCGGATGGACCGACAACAAAAATTGCACTTTATCCCGGGAATCAGGGCTTCTGAAAATTATATCGCAGGGACGCGACCCGTGGATTCAGACATCTGCTTTTCCACAAAAAGCCAATGGGAGTGTCAGCCTGCTGATTCGTATGAAATCAAATGCAGCCGGTCCCGGCGCTGTTTATTATGCAACGAAGAAGCAGCCGGGGTTTCATCGGGATCGAATGCAGGATTTTGCTGTTACACACGACAACCAATGGCATGATTACCGCATTGACTGGACCGTTGAGGGCCAGCGAATGACAAAGTTGAGAATTGATCCAGCCAACAACTCAGGCGAAATTCAGATTGACAGAATTCGACTGATAAACTGGAAAGAACCAGGTACAGGAAAAGTGCTCAGGGATTGGCGATTTTAACTGGTCGTTTATTGCAAAGTATCAATACAAAGCATGCATAACCAAACCTACCAACTTTGACTGCACATACCCAAAAAGGCAGACAGGAATGTCTGCCTTCCGTAAAAAGATAGAACAGCTCCCTTACCTCCTACCACTAACGGTAAGAGCCTTGGCAGAATAGGCATTATTACGTTATTTGTTGGTTCATTATCAGCTATCGTTATACCCATGAAATATAACCAGCTACACACCTGTGAGACTCAACATTAAGGCACGAACGCGGGTGGTCCAGGTTGTTCTTGCAATCTGGACCGACGGAGTCAGCAAGAGACCAGTGCGAGAGCTTCCCCAATCTTTGGTGCCCCGAAAACAAATCACTCTTTCTCAGATACCTTTTACGGCTACGCCACCCGGGTAGCTGACGGCACCCAGCTGTTAAAGTGCCTAGACTACCCGATACCTTTCAACATATTTCAGAACACAACATTTGGCAATAACTCATTCAATTTAATAAATATGTTTTCACTTTTTGCCAAGCCTTTGCTTCTTTTTTTCGATTAAGCTGAATGAGCGTTTCTGATAGTTTAGAATACAAATTTTCCAAGCCCTCTTTGTCTTGCAGTTCGCTACTTTCAGTCAAATTGACTGTTTGAATCAGTAAGATTTCCGCTTGCTCCCATTTTTTGTTTTCCATCTTCTTTGCAGCCTTAGCGGTCAATTCATCAATTGCATGAGTACTTGCTTTCCCGTATCGCTTCAGGCAGACAGCCCGATACTCCTTCAAGCATAATTCATATTTTTCCTGATCTTCATTCAGCAATGCTGTTACAGCAAGCAATTTCAGTAGGTTGTGTTTTTGGTAAGAACTGGAATAGTTCTTAAGTGTCTCGGAACTCAGGTCCTTCACCTCATCAAAATGCTTTGAGTAGTATTCAGAGGCTGTTTGATAATCTCCCTTGGCACGGAAGATATCACCCGCTAATTGAGAAAGAGAGAGAGCATTGATCCGCTGGAGTGGCTCTTCAATAAATTTGAACGCTTTATCATAATCACCATTTGCCAAATAATATTTTGCACGATACATATTAATAGCGGTGATCCGACCATCTTTTTTGAATCGATGCGCATTCTCTTTGTTATAGCCTGAAACAATCAGAAACCGCTTCCAATACTGATCGATTGCCTCGGGAATCATATCGTAATCGCCTGATAGGTAGGTCAAGCGAACTCCCCTGGCATCATCAAATATTTTGTTTCCAATCACTCCTCGATGAACGGGATTCCTGGTAATGGTACCAATCGGAGCCCTCGGATTAATAAAATTGATCGGAAGTTTTGCATCCAAGGCCATACTTCTTTTCATCCAGAAAAGAGCATCTTTGTATTCGTGAAGATTGGAGTGGTATTCATATCCAGTTTTTGCAACTCGTCTCGCTGATTCCATTTTCTCTGCATCACCTTCGTAATGCTTCCATACTTTACTTAAAGTTTTAAGATTTTCCTGACGGTTAGACACTTTCAGGTTCAGACTTAATGTCGCCAGGTCGTAGTTGCGAACAGTAGGATGATCTGCACCAAGAATACGCGATCGGATTTCATAAATTTCTTTAAGTGCATTTAGGTCTTTCTGGGGTTCATCCCGATAAATTCGGCGAAACTTGGATAAAAGTTCTGTATATCTAAGACTTTTTTCATTTAAGTCCAGTTTTCGTGTTTCTAGAATTTTTTCTGCCAAACTAGCAAAGCCCCGCCAATTTTTATCATCAGTTGAAACCTCTCTTCCAAAATCGCCAAGTCGATCGATTGCTTTTTCGTCATTGGCTCCATAATAGTCGACATATAAT
>WFOZ01000745.1 GCA_015487825.1 Planctomycetaceae bacterium | reverse complement strand
CTATAGAGTGTAGCTGGCATTCAAAGGCGCGTCATGACGCACCCTACGTGACTGGGAATACGAAATCAGACATTTTTTTGTCAGGCATAGCCTGGCCTATATCGAAGGAAATACAGTGAGTAAAGATAAAGTCGTATTGGCCTACAGTGGAGGACTGGATACATCGGTTCTTGTGGGATGGTTGCAGGATAAGGGGTACGAGGTTCATTGTTTGTATGTGGATGTCGGGCAGCCTTGTGAAGACCGGGCGGCAATTATGCAGAAAGCGACCGACATTGGGGCTGCTTCATCAGAAATTGCTGATGTGCGTGAGGAGCTTTGTCGCGATTTTGCATTTCCTGTCTTGCAATGGCAGGCAAAGTACGAAGGCATTTATCTTCTGGGGACGTCGATTGCCCGTCCGATCATTTCCAAAGCGTGCTTGGAAAGAGCGCGGGAAATCGGTGCGGTTGCGTTTGTGCATGGGGCGACCGGGAAGGGGAATGATCAATGTCGGTTCCAACTGGCAGCTGAAGCTCTTGATCCAACCGTCAAAACGATTGCCCCATGGCGGATGCAGGAATTCCGTGATCTGTTTCCCGGCAGAACTGAAATGCTCGCCTACTGTGCAGAAAAAAATATACCGGTCAAAGCGACCGCTTCCAAACCGTACAGTTCCGATGAAAACTGTTTACATATCAGTTACGAAGCCGGTTCGTTAGAAGATCCGCAGGTTGATGGCGTGAACGTGATCGATTTCGGAATGACGGTTTCTCCCCAGCAGGCCCCTGACACCGAAGAGAAAGTAAAAATCGGTTTTGAAGCAGGTGTCCCGGTCAGCATTAACGGAGAGAAGAAGACGCCGTTTGAAATGGTCAGCGAACTGAACGAAATCGCGGGCAAACATGGTGTGGGACGCATCGATATGATTGAAAATCGCTATGTCGGAATGAAATCTCGCGGCGTTTACGAAGCACCGGGAATGACGGTTCTGTATGCGGCTCATTTAGCGATGGAACAGATGACACTCGACCGGGATTTGACACATCTGAGAGATCGTCTCTCGCCGGAAGTGGCGGAAATGGTTTATTATGGATTCTGGTACACCGCAAAAATGGATGCATTGATGGCGTTCATTAAAGAGGCCCAAAAACCTGTCACCGGCGAAGTAAGCGTTGCGTTGTATAAAGGAAATTGCAGAGCCGCAGGTTGGGAAAGTCCGACATCGTTGTATATCGACGAAATTGCCAGCATGGAAGGAGGCGGTTCGTACAATCAGGATGACGCCGAAGGCTTCCTGAGGCTTATGGGCTTGCCGCTGCGGGTACAAGGTTCGGTTCGCCCGCGCCAATGGTAGTTGATACGAAGATTGATTTAACAGGGATGTTCAATTGCAGAACCAGCCACATTCTCAATGGCAGGTGATCGATTCGGCTGCGAGCCAGCGGGATGAGGCTTGGGATCTGGATCGCAGGACCGGGTTGCGCACTGCGTTTCTGTGGCTGGGTACTTTCTTGCTGTTGTCGCTTTGCGGATTGCGTCTGTACGATCTCAAAGCAAATCACGCTGAAGATTTTCTCGCCAATGCGCATCCCACTTCCGTACAATCCGAAACAATTCCTGCGACCGATGGGCGGATTTATTCCAGCGATGGTCAGCTGCTGGCCTACGATGACCAACTGTTCGCTTTGGCGGTTCATTATCGTTGGCTAGAGGAACCTCCCAATGAAAACTGGTGGAAGCAACAGGTTCGTCAGCGATTAACAAAAAATAACCGTAAAGATCCGCAGGCACTGACGCAGGCGGAGGCGGACGTGTTACAGGAACGCGAAAAACTTTGGCAGCGACTGGCATTGATCAGTGGCGAACCTCTTGAGAAACTAACGGCAAAACGACTGGCGATTCAACAACGTATTGAACGCATTGCCAGAGCGGTTCGAGAGAAGCAGCAAGCTCGCGATCAAACATCTTCTGCAACAGAGAGTAAGGATGAGCCAGATCAATCGTGGTGGGGAAAAATCTGGTCGCTTGTTAAAAGTGAATTGACGCAGCCGCCCCGCCGCTCGAAACGTGATCCGATTATTATTCGTGAAGAGCTCGATTATCATATTCTGATCGAGCATTTATCAACTGCCCGTGTTGCAGAAATCGAATCGCACCCGACGGAATTTCCGGGAACGCGAATTATTAGACAAACCCGCAGAGTCTATCCGGGCGGTTCGCTGGCGGCTCATCTGATTGGAGTCCGTAGGAAAATTCGTGATGATCAAATTCGAAAACGAATTAAAGAGCTGCAAACCGGCGATCCGCTTTCGTATCAGGCAGGCGATCGGCAGGGAGAATCCGGCGTTGAAAAGACTTACAACATCACGTTACGGGGATTGCCTGGAAAACGCGAACTGGTAAAAAACAGGCGCGGAGAAATTCTGAAAACGAATCCGGTTCGCGCATCGCGTTCGGGCAATCATCTGGTGCTGACAATTAACAGTCTGTTACAGCAAACAGCCGAAGAACTGCTTGATCGTTTAATCCCACAGGAGGAATCGCTTGTTCCTCCGTTGCCATCGGGGCAAAGAAATGGCGAGAATTCGGGACCGACAGCGGGAGCTGTTCTGGTGATGAATATTTATTCGGGCGAGTTGCTTACGGCTGCCTCTGCGCCACGTCCTGATCTGTCGTTGATGGCAACCGGCGATGCGAAACATTGGAAGCAGCTTACTAACGATAAACGATCGCCACTTCTTTCACGCATTACACAAATCGCAATTGCTCCCGGTTCCACATTTAAACCATTGACCGCGATTGCGTTTTGTGAATCGTTGGGGCTACCAACCGAACCGATTTTCTGCAAAGGTTATCTGGATACGCCGGACAGCCATCGTTGTTCGATTTTTCGAAGTGCCGGTGTTGGCCACGGGAAAATTGGCTTGGTCGATGCGATTGCTCAATCGTGCAATGTCTACTTCTTCACCGCGGCTCGCAAAATGGGGCCGGAACCGCTGGTGAAATGGTGTGAGGATTTCGAGTTCGGCAAACGGACCGGCATCGATCTTCCGTTTGAAAAAAGTGGCTCTGTTCCATCCCCCGCGGATAATCAAAGAGCTGT
>WFOZ01000744.1 GCA_015487825.1 Planctomycetaceae bacterium | reverse complement strand
GTGTTTGGAGAACACCTGGGATAAATCTGGAGTTCGCTGCTTTGTTTGAGCTGTTACATTTTGTGATTCCTCCTTACAAGAAATTCTTCAATGGTATTCCGATTGAAAAGTGTAAAATGAAACGTCACTCCCGTTTCAACGCAGCGGCAGTGTTACTCAAAATTGTAAAGAAATGATTTAAGGCATATTAAAATGAAATAATTTCAGGGTTTCCGACAATTTGAAAAGTGCCAGCCAATCAGAAAGAAACAACATTGACCAGTTGTAAAACTCACCGACAATTGGGACCAAACGCAATTCAGGCCTTATTTACAGGGACTCTGGAAGAAGGCAGCAAGATTCTGGCATCCGCATTAATCGTGGATCACTTTCAAGCAGAACAACATTCCACACAGGAAATATTCGTTCCAAAACAGAATATTAATATAAATTATCTGTTGACTCTCCCGTTGGTGTAGACCGTAAACTTGGCATGATCCGTTTGACTTATCGCTGACTATTGTAAATTTAGAATCTCTGTTTTCAGGTGGAAGATGATGTTCAGTATTGGTGAGTTTTCGAAGTTGACCGGGCTAACGGTCAAAACGTTGCGGTTTTATCATGAACAGAATCTGCTGCTCCCCAGTCGTGTCGATGGGCAGTCCGGGTATCGTTATTATTCCGAGGATAAAATTGAAATCGCCAGAATGATTTCAACATTGCGGGAACTTGAATTCACCATTAGTGATATCCATGAAATACTCAGCCAATACGATGATGAAGCAGACATTCTTCAATACGTAGAACAGCATTTGGATTTTATTTCTCAGAGAATGAAACAGGATCGACTAACAATCCAGTCGCTCAGAAAGATTCTCAATAAAGAAAAAGAGGCAATGAAAATGATGCAGGCAGCCGGATTCGAAATGCAGGAAAAAGAAATCGAATCGTTACTTGTTGCTGGAATTCGCATGAAGGGACGCTATTGCGATTGTGGGAAAGGCTTCGCCGAACTGGGAAAAAAAGTCGGCCGGTATATGCATGGAAAACCGATGATGCTCTGTTACGATACTGAATACCGCGAAGAAGATGCCAATTATGAAGTCTGCTTTCCGGTTAACGAAAAATGCCGGTCCAGGAATATTGAAGGCGTTTCTGTTCGCGAACTTCCGGCTGGCAAATGTCTCTCACTGTTACATCGTGGACCTTACGATGAACTGAGAAGATCGTACGAAGTTTTGATGCGAATCGTAAATGAACGCAATCTGGAACTGGAAGAATTCAGCAGAGAAATCTACATCAAGGGGCCAGGCATTATATTCCGAGGAAACCCAAAAAAATACCTGACCGAAATCCAACTCTTTTACAAGTAGCCCGCCGCTGGAGTTTAAACTATTGTGTCTTCAACTCTTTATTTTTTTTTGGGGGGGGCGATACCAGCGGGTAATGCGACATCGGAGCACGGGCCAGTAAAACCCAACCCTCAATTTAAGGCCTGAAAAGGCACTATGCTTCCAGTTTCTCCAACCGATTTCGTACATCTTTGTAGTCGTAATCGATGGCCAGAATTTCTCCATAGTGGTCTTCGGCTTTTTCCGGTTTTTTGGCTTGTTCGTAAATACGTCCCAAGAAGTAATGGACCTCTTTGAAGCCGTTCGGATTTTCTTCCGCAGACATTTTCGGAAGAACTTTTACGAATTGTCTTTCCGCCAATTGAGCCTTGTTATCCTGCAGAAAACATTTTCCCAGAGAAATCAGGGCTTCGACTTCTACACGAGGATCGAGACTGGCCTGCTGAAAAAGTGGAATCGCATCACTCCAGCGTTTGAGTCTCTGGTACCGCTTGGCCAGGTCGAATTTCAAACGCTTGTTTTGCGGGTATCGTTCAATCCGTTCAGCATAAACATCAATTTCGCGATCCAGTAAAACACGAGCCAGCTTTCCAGCCTGTTTTTTCAAGCTTTCATCATCTGGAGAACTTCCCGCTTCGTTGCGAGCATCCTCCACTTTTTTAGCCAGTTCTTTCAGTTCAATATCTTCGATCAGTTCTTTAATATTCTGATCATTTTCCGAAAGTTCATACGCTTTCTGGTACGTTTCCCTGGCTTTATCGAGTTGTTCTTTACCTTTATAATATTCTGCCAGTTTCTGATGCAGTTCAACGCTTTTGGGGTCTTTGCGAATGGCGTGCAGTAAATCTTTTTCGGGGTCCATGCCCGGTGCATCGGCTTGCTGGTTTTTAGGATTTATCCCAAGACGTTTGTTAACTTCATGCGTTGGCATCAGATCACGAGTGGAACCGGCTTCATCATAATTTGCACTGACGCGTGCATCTTCAAATTCACACGCTGTCACATTACTGCGAGCTTCGCCATCGTTCGGATTTAGCTTATGGACTTTTTTCCAGACAACCGCTGCTTCTTTAAACTTTTCATCAGCCTGAAGAAGCTGGGCAAAAGCACGCTGCAAATTGATATTGTCCGGCTCTCCTCCCGGTCCAACTGCAACCTGGTAGGCAAAGATAGCAACTGTGTTATAACCGCGCTGGTGGCACGCTTCACCAACCGCTGCGTTCAATCCGGCATCCCAGGGATTAAGCAGTAAGCCCTCTTCTGCAATTTTATCAACTTCATCCCAGTTCTTTTTCGACTTTGCCCGTGAAAGTTTCGATCGAATCCGGACCAGTTTCGGGCGAGACATCATTCCCGCTCCTTTGAGATTATTATCGTATTTTTTGAATTCCGCAGTCCGCAAAGATTGCCTGTAGGCCAGATTGTCAGGGACGAGTGTGACTGATTTGTAAAACATATCGGTCGCATAGTCAAAATCTTCGTTATTGACTGCCTGCGCCCCTCTTTGCCAGCAAAGCTTGGCAATATCTTCTGCAGAACTCATGATGATTTCTTTCTGATTGTTATGATCATCCAGCTGTAACGTGCCGGAGGCTGTGAAGCTGAAATGGTAGCTATCAAGAACCTCTAATCTCCTTCACCAGTTTACACTATATTTTGACTGAAGGACAATCTCAGCCTCTTCTTCATCGAAACGGAGCCTTTTCGGAAGAAAATATTTCAGGTCAAACCTTCCAGCCTGAGACTTCGAACAACCGGAAAATAATTACTCGTTCCCGGGTAGCCAGATCTTTCTATCTCCTCATACCAAACTCGAATAAAAACTGCGAGGAGCTATTGATCGTGGCCCTGTCCTGGCAAAGGGGAACTATTCAGCGTTGGCGTAGGGTCCGTTACCCGCGGACCACAATGGGAGGTGGACCCTCCTGTTTCTGCGGTGCTCCGCAATAGCGGCCCCTACAAACAACCTTAATTACTGCAATAACCAAACATTGCCGAATAGTTACGGCAAAGGATAAGAAAATTTCAACGCGCAAACAAATACGCGAATGCGCATCATAACTGCATACGTAAAAAAACACCCCGACAAAAGTGGGGTGTTTTTAATTGTCCAACTGCTGAAACCAGCGTTACCAGCTTGCTTTTCTCATACCGGGAATCAAACCATCTAATGCCATATCCCGCAACATAATGCGCGAGACCTGAAATTTACGATAGTTGCCACGTGAACGCCCAGTCAGCTGACAAAGTCTTCGCAGGCGAGTTCGGCTTGAACTGCGAGGCAGCTTCGCCAGGGCTTCATAATCGCCCGCCTCTTTCAATGCTTTTCGCCTTTCTTCGTACTTGGCGATCAACAATGTATTACGTTTCTGTTTCTCAATTTTCGCTTTTGAAGCCATAATTCCGTTACATATCCAAATATAGTGAAGGGTGACTGTTTTTCTGGTCTACAAAATTGTCTGCCATTGTGAATAAACAAAGACAGATCCAGTCCGGTAGGATGATGTTTTTCGTCTTCCTCGTCAACTGAATTGAGTGAAATGTCACTGGTTTTAGTGGAAATCATGCAATTTATCGGCTTTACTGCCTCTCAGAAGAGGGAATGCAAATGATTCTACACGGCTAAGAGTTAAGAGAAACACCAAAATGAATCAGCAAAATGGACAACGGCTTTCCGGAGCCTGTTTTACTTGCTGATCGGACGCGAAGTTCCATCGTGGTCGAAAGCGGATGGAGGGAAGCAATCGAGCAT
>WFOZ01000743.1 GCA_015487825.1 Planctomycetaceae bacterium | reverse complement strand
GTTCCATAAGATGCAGGACGAATTGTGATCGTCCGTTTCACTTTCTTTGCATTTTGAATGGTAAGTTGAATATCCCGATTCAAAGAACCATTCAGCAACGTGGTCAATTCCAGTTCCGGGTCGATAGCCGTACCATCAATACTGAGTAGGATTTCTCCCGGTTCAACAGAAATATTATCTTTATCGCATGGACCGTTGAGAATGACGTCCCGGATTTTTAAACCCGGGCCTTTATAGGCTGGGGCAAATCGCAAACCTAAATGGGCCGTAACGGGCCGCCAAGCTGCAGAAAGTGTAGAATTTCCCCTTGGATAATAACCAAGATGGGAGCCATTCAATTCACCCAGCATCAATTGCATGACGGTTGCCAGCGAATTCGCATCTGGAGAAGCGGCAGCTGCGTCTGTGTATTTTCTGCGAATCGCATCCCAGTTGCGATTTCCAAAATTGGAATCGTACCAGTTATCCCGCATTAATCTCCAGGCGACATCAAACCCTGCCCGATACCGCTGGGCAACATTCATTTCCTGCTTTACCGAAAACGAAAACGATTCGGTAGTTCCCGTTGCGGTTAATGTGCCGAGCTTTCCTTTTGATATCCAGGAGACTCTTTTATTATCTTTCAATCTATTAAAGACATAACCGGTACTGGAAGATATTTTTTTCGGTGTTGTTCTTGTCGGGATTTCCAATGTGTAAGTTCCCGAAACACCTTTAATCGTCGCAGAAAAACCGAGTGTATTTCCTTCGGCAAACCAAAAAAGATTTGTTTCATGCGCATCCGGAATTGATATATGATGGAGGCGTTCATGAATTTGATCAAAGTCGATTTCTGCCGGCGTTTTTTTGAGATTATTTTTTTCGTCCTTTTCAGGCTTCTTTTTCGCCTCTTCTTTGGAAGGTACCTTTTTCTTCGATGTTGCGGGAGTGCCGCGAATCTTGCGGATTTTTTCGAGTGCCTTTTTCAATTTCCGATCTCGGGATGTTTTATCTTCATCGGTTTTATCAAGATAGACATAATAGATATCAGTCTCTTCTGCATGGCGTCGACCGGTAAAAGCGATGATTTTTCCATCAGCTGACCAGACGGGATTGTATTCGTTATCTGGATGTCTTGAGATGTTGACGGGTTTGCGGGAACCATCACTTGGCACAATCCAGATATCGCTGTTGAAGTTGTTGTCAGACTGTGCATAAGCTATCCAGCGACCATCAGGAGAGAAGCGATATTGTGGCGATGAAAAACCACTGGCAACCTTTTTCCCATTTTTGCCATCCAGATCCGTAATCCATAAATCGCCGCGTTGTTTGACAATCCCAATATGTTTTCCATCCGGGCTTGCCAGAATGTTGCTATCGGTTTCTGTATCATTGGTCAGTCGCGTAATCTGGAACTCTCTGTTTTGCCACCAGTATTTATTGGGTTCTTTACGTTCTGCTTTATAGAGATCGACCTGCCCCTGTTCCTCTCGTAGAAAGAGCAATGTTTTTCCTTCATTTACCCAAAGCGGTTCACTCTCTTCGAAGGCCGTTGAAGCTATCGCAACAGGTTCTTTCAATTCGGTATCCATCACCCAGAGATCACCTCCCGCGATGAAAGCAATTTCAAGACCATCGCTAGTGAAACTTGCATTGCTGGTACTGGTAATGCTTCGACGCAGTTTTTTTTCGTAAGGAGAATCGCCGGATTGAGTAAGGCTTATTTTCCTGGGAGGTTCTTTTTTTGCGGTTTCCAATCGGTAAAAATCAAACAGATGCCGCAAGACAATCACTGATCCATTTCGCGAAATGCAGGGATAGACAACAGCATCGTCCTTGAACGATGTGCGGGCTGTTTTTTTCTTCGATTTGAAATCGTATTCATACAGATTAAACGAACCACTGTTTTGTGAAACATAATAAAACCCGCTGCCGTCCGGCTTCCACATGGGCCAGCGCGCTCCTCCTGGTTCGCTGATGATCTGCTTGAAGGAATTATCTTCCCGATTGAACAGCCAGATTTGAGCAGCCTGCGATCCCTGATATCCTTTTCGCCACCATCGAGAACCTTCGCGAACAAAAAGCAGTTTCTTTCCATCTGCTGAAAGGCGACCGTCAGAACCGTACGCGTCGAAAAGAACCTTCTCGACGGATCGTTTTTTGGCAGAGACTTCAAAAAACCGTTCCGCATGCTTCCAGAAATGATCTCGTGAGCCGGAAAGCAGAAGCCGCTCTCCATCTGGTGACCATTGCTGCAACGAACATCCCTCTGTATGAAAAGTTTTCTGTTCCGGTTTTCCGTTCTCTAGTGAAATGACGTAAGCCTGGGCCGTTCCGGTTCGCGTACTGACAAATGCGAGCTGTTTTCCATCAGGTGAAAAAGCGGGCTGTCCGTCACGGGCGGCATGTACCGTTATCCGCTTCGCCTGTCCCCCC
>WFOZ01000742.1 GCA_015487825.1 Planctomycetaceae bacterium | reverse complement strand
TATCTATACATTCCACCAGCTCTCGACTAAACGCCTGCCAGGTAACTGCCGCGTCCGCTCTACCAGATTGCTCCGACGCGGCTACAAGCGCCTGCCTCAACAACGCCGCGCGAACTCTGTCGGCCTCCGTTTCTCGCGGGAGCTTCTGCTCAAAGAGAGCCAACAACAGGCGCTTCAAGATACCCACGACTACTAACCTGCAAAAATATCCAGGCGGCCCTCATCAACGATGAGGAAGTCCCGTCCAAAAGCACGAGGATGGTAATTTGCCCGGATGGCTTCCAACTGCGGCTCCAAGTGCGGCGCCAATTCCTTCAACTTTTCGAAACGCTTGTCACGGTGCTGTTCAAAGGCCTTCCGTTTTTCATCGGATATCCGCTTGCGAATGAACATAGCCGGCCATTTTTTTTCATATCGCTTGTAAAACCTAGACCCTAACGGAGCACCGGCGCCAGGAGCCTCTAACAGTAGCGCCGCACCCAGCAATTCCCCATCCATGAAGCCCACCTTAGCTACCGCCGCCTTCAACACCTGGGTGCGCATCAAGGCGTACACAAGATTGGTTTTATGGGAATAGACATGTCGGTTAACAAAGGCCAGGAAACGCTTGTCCGAATCCGGATGACTGACAAAGGAAAACCGGCTTGCCGGAACCCGGCGCCACACACGGTACCGGATACTCTGCAGCACTACGTTGTTCAAAACAAATCCGGCCTCTGGCTGCCTGCACAGGGTCTCCACGGAACGCGCCAGGAAATCAGGCGACCATAGATCGTCAAAGGCCGCCCACATGAAGTAAGGAGATTCCGCTTGTTCCAATACCGCCAAGAAATTGGCGACAGCCCCGATATTTTCCGGGTTACGGTGATACTTTACCCTGGAATCGCGCTCCGCGTACATACGGCAGATACGCCCGGTCTCGTCAGTGGAAGCGTTATCTCGGATGAGCAATTCGAAATTGCCGTAGTCTTGTGCCAACAGAGATTCCAAGGCCCGGGAAATATGCTTTTCACCATTAAAAACAGGCAGCCCGATGACAACCCTTTCCGCTTCCCCCTGCTCCATGATCAGGCAGCAACCCTTTTCAGATAGCCATTGGGTGCCACGGTAATCTGCAATTTGTACTCAATAGCCTTGTCCACCACGAAATCTGATCTTTCTTCCAGAAATTCCTTAACAGCCGTCATCGGGTTATTTCCCTTGGACCATGGCCTGTCTTGGAAGAAATTCTCCGGCATATCTTCGATAAGTGTATCTAAAACCACACAGTAGCTTCCGAGTGACACGAGCGGGGCATAGGCCTCGAGCTCAGATAGCACATGATCGTGTGTATGGTTACTGTCAAGTAGTACCATTATGTTTTCATAATTAGCCGCGGAAGCCCGCACGCGATCTATAATCCTTGGATCCACACTAGAGCCTTCTATCATCTCTATTCTTGATGACATAGGGTGCGCATCTATGAGTTTCTTATTATGCGGCCTAATATCTATATCTATACCTATCACCTTACGGTGAGACCCTTTCGGGTTTAGCATAGCATCTGATTCTACAGCATCAGCCAAGTCCAAAAGCGCAAGCATGGACGCACTAAAGACAAGCGAACCCCCATGGGCTATTCCTGTTTCAATGATCAGGTCCGGCTTAACCTCCCAAATAAGCTCTTGAATAGCTACAATATCCTGTGGATACTGTATGATAGGTCGCCCTAACCAAGAAAAATTATAGGTATAGCCATGCTGGCTTGATTGACGAATCCAAGCAAGCGTCGTATTAGACAGGCCAGCGTCCTCTGACAAACCTTCGATATTTCTCTTCACGAGCCCCTTAAATTCTTCGATTGGATCCACTACACTCCCCTTTATAACCTGCTCACCCACCCACTACGATCAGGAATGCGTGGCGCAGACAAAAATTATATTGCAATCATTAGGCTGCTGCTTTCCCAGCTCATAACAGGCCCTACAAAATTCCGCCTTCCAGTCTTTTGACTTTTCCTCCCCAACACGGCCCCACCCGAAGCCGCCCTCCTCCCATAACCCATTCTTCAGAAACCAATCCATCTGGGGCGTAGACAGCATCTTATAGAAAACACCTCCAGTAGCTGTCACCTTAAGCCCTGCCGCTTTCACATCGGAAATCAGAGTCTCCATCTCATATGTCCGGCGATGGCCTGCGACATTGATGTCGAATGGTGATAACTCATGACATGAAGTCAAGGTGCCCATTAGCACGGCAAGTCGGCGGTTGATCGCCACCGCATTGGGCACATGGGCAATCAGTGTTCCGCCGGACACAAGAAAACCTGCAGCCTTTTTCAATACGGCAACAGGATCGATAACATGCTCTAGAATATCTAGAAGCAACACCGCATCAAATTTTTCATCGATCTCGAAATCCTCAATAAGGCTTTCGAAAAACCGCGCCGCCGGCAACCTACGCCGTGCCTCGGCAATATGATCTCCTGAAGCATCAACACCGACTATTCTATGGAAATGCTCAGCAAACATCGCGGTCATCAGACCATCGCCACAAGCAAGATCCAAGAGTGAATCACCCTTGGCATGCTCAAGGCATGACACCACTTTATAATGTGCCAATACCGCGTTGTAATCCGTATGATATTTCGAACGCTCCCAAGGGAATCTCTCTTGACGCGTCTTTTCGTCACTTCGTGATGTGGTCATACCTTATCCTTCAATAAATCTTCAGCCAAAGCAGCGATAACCGCCCTCAGACCTACTTCTAGACTGACAGCAGGCGCCCATTGCGGCAACCGGGATCCTATATTAGATACCAAACGAACCGAGTGGTAATTTCCTGGCATCTCAACGCTGGATAACCTGCTACTCGAATCGGTCATATGGATTATATTTTTTGCCAACTCGTGAGTAGTAATACGATCAGCCGACGGCACATGCAAGATACCCGTTAATCCAACATCCATTGCCAGCAGAAGAGCCTTTGCCAGATCACTGACATGAAGTAGCCCGATGAACGGGCTGCCATTTTCGTAGTGATGAGTGACAACATCTTCTCCGCATAGCGCCTTCCGGATTAGGGTATTAAGTAGCCACGGACGCTCATCGCCTTCTCCGTATATGTACGAGGAGCGCACTATCAGGCTAGGCAGGTCATGGCGAATCGCATACTGTTTGACCAAGACCTCTCCCAGAAACAGTCCATCCCCTGCAGCTCCACCCGGTTGAGGCTCATCCTCTTCGGTGAAAGAGACCTCCCCAATCCCCCTGTGGCCGGAGAACACCTGATGGCCCGAGAGGAATACAATTCCTGCCTTACGCGACCGGCACACCTCGAGCGCGTTACGCAGTGCGCTGAGTAACTGGCCGGCTGCCTCGTTGGTATCCAGAGCAGGAGGATGCCAGCAGAAAAGAACTCTGTTAGCGCCACTCCTTTGCATGGCCGCATCGAGCAGTACTGGATTCCAGACAAGATCCATATCGTGTCCGATGATATCGCGGCCTAGAGTATTTCCCATGAGGG
>WFOZ01000741.1 GCA_015487825.1 Planctomycetaceae bacterium | reverse complement strand
CCTTATACTCGGTAAGAATAACATCATGTCGATACTTCATCATGCGGGTTAGTACGCCTGAATTATGCTTGAATGTTTCGCCATCCAATTCGCCGATGACAACATAAAACGGCAGCTTTTTGCAGTTTTCCCAGTAATGCCTGCTGTATTCATTTATTTTCCCGGTGATAACGACCGCCCCGGCAAACAGGTCCGGGTGCGCCATACCGATATCGAACACAGCATCTCCGCCGAGCCCATGCCCGCACAGATAGACGCGGTCTGAATCGATAGAAAATCGTTTTCGGGCATCTCGAATTGCTGCGACCACTCGAATGTGTGATTCTGCTGAACCGACTCCCGTTTCTGCTTCGTTTTGCAGGTAGTCGGGCGCGATGACAATAAAGCCGTTTCGATGGGCAGGCCCTGCGATATTCGTACCTCCCCACCAGATTAACTCATTCTCCGGTTTCATCCCTCTGGCGTGTAACACGACAACCAGTGGATATTTCCGGTCCGGGGAATACTCAACAGGCAGTATTGCCTGGTAGGGGACGGGAGAGGAAGTCTGTGATGTTTCCAAAGATAACGGCTCGCCAACATTCCCTGTTGGAGTTTCCCATACCGGCCCCAGATGTTCGAGAATTGCTGCGACTATTTGTGTGCTGATACTCTCGATTTTTTTCAGACTGGCCAGAATTTCCAGTTGCTCAATCGAGTTTTCGCTTCGCAGATAATCGAGTATCCGATCACGCGCATCCCAATAAAAAATTGTCGTTTTAGGATCTGTTTCCGCCAACGCAGGACCAACAATCCAGGCTGAATAAGCGAGAGAAAGCTTCTCTTTAGCAGAAAGAAAGTCGTCCTGCGCGTTTTGCAGAAAAGGTCTCATTCGTTCCAGAGTGTGTCGCGAAAGACGGGAATCAACAACAGATCGCATATCCTTAAATCGATTCAGTAATGCTTCATCTTTAATTTCCGCCTGCAATTCTGCCAGAGAAGATTTTGCCTGTTCTATTTGCTCCAGTGCTGTTTCGTGTTGACGCAGAATGTTATCAACTTCCTGAAGCCGTGCCTGATTGATATCCTCTCGCGGGAATTTATTTTTGGCTGAATGATAGACCAGATTATACTGCCCGGCATCAAGCCTGCGATTAAATTCACTGATTGCCTGTGTGGCCTGCAGTTGGCGGATGACCAATCGCAACTCTTTCACTTTCGCAGCCAGGTCCGGAAAATCAGCCGAGATTCTGCGAAGTTCCGCCTGCGCTTCAAGATAATTCTCACAGGAAATAAACAATCGCACAATTGCGAATCTGTCTTCATGGCTTTCTTCGTCAATGGAATGCGATAGCGTTTTTCTCAGGACCTCAGCCGGGATCGTTTTTGTGTCGACGTTATATATCCAGTTATATTTCGAGGCTGTCAACTCGACATAGTCCGGTCGGATTTTTGAAATCTCCTGAACAAACTCCAGAGTTTTCCCTGCTCCTCTCAGTTTCACCGTCCGCCTGCCAAATTCGGAAAAGGGACTGACATATAAAAAACCGCCAATCGTGCCAAACCCCTGACCACGGCGAACCGGCGGAATATCCAGGACGAATTCTTCAACATACGTATCATCCAGGTTTATTTCGACAACAGTTCTTCGTGATTGCGGGAAATAATATCTTTGCGGTCCGGCATCAACCATCGTAAAGGGAAAACTGGGAACCGGCCCCTGCGATCCCTGTCGAACCTGCTCCAGCGTCAACCCCTGCACCGGCACCGCTTCTCCAATGAAGGAAATTCGATACCCGCTCACCATCAATACCTCACCCGCCTGCACGATTCGAGCAGAAGAAAAAAGTAGACAGGGGCAGACAAGAAACAGATTCAAAAAAAACAGCCGCATTCGGTTACTCCATATAATCAGACAATCAGGGAGAGCCGAAGGGATTAACCTTCTGGTAACTTTGCTGATTTATTGTTGGCAACAACAGGAACGTGGTTAACGAAAGTTGCACTCAGAAATTACCCGGGCCATCACTGGCCCAGCTTGCCTGTGTTCTTTTATACCAGATATCGCCAAATCTGCGCAGAGAAATCTGGAGATGATTTTTCAGGCTGATCCTTTTCTTCTGTCATCGGGTCATGTTACAATGACGAATCAGTGTTCATTCATCTTAATGAACGGATCACAGAACTTACCGAAGTTACCTGAACGTAATAATCTACCTGCTTGATTGGCTTAATCACCGAGGGATTCAACATGAAAAAACCGGTTATTTTATTTGTTTCGTTAATCACTGCTCTATTTTCTCAGGGGCTTTGTGTCACTGTTAATGCGGCTGATCGCGATGGCTTCAAGCCGATTTTTAATGGGCAAGATCTTTCCGGGTGGAGCGGGGATGCCAATTTCTGGCGTGTTGAAAATGGGGCGATTGTTGCGGAATCGACCGAAAAAAATCCGTGCAAGTCCAATACGTTTCTTCGCTGGT
>WFOZ01000740.1 GCA_015487825.1 Planctomycetaceae bacterium | reverse complement strand
TTTTGTGGAGCATTGTCAGAAATGCCACGGTCCTGAAAAGCAGGAGGGAGAATTTCGGATTGATTCCCGATCTGCGATTTTGCAGGGAGGCGATACCGGACCAGCGATGACGCCGGGTTCGCCTGCCGAAAGTGAGATGATTCTGGCGATCAACTACGATCCCGATGGCTATCAGATGCCTCCTGATAAGAAGTTAGCGAAAGAAGAGATCGCAGCGATCACTCAATGGATTCAGGATGGAGCCGCGTGGCCGAAAAGCGATGTCTTGCATCAAGCGAGTCAGTCAAAAAAGTTTGTGCTTGATACCGATCATTGGTCGTTGCAACCGCTCACCCGTCCGGCAATCCCTGATGTGAAGCACGCCGATTGGCCTCGTTCACCGGTTGATTTTTTCATACTGGCTCGGTTGGAAGAAGCAAAGTTAACGCCCTCCCAACAGACAAGTCGAGCAATTTTGGCCCGCCGACTTTACTTTGATTTAATCGGTTTGCCTCCCACACCGGAACAGCTGAATCAATTTCTGAATGATTCTGCACCTGATGCTTATGAAAAACTTGTTGAACGCCTGCTGGCTTCCCCGCATTATGGAGAACGCTGGGCAAGGCATTGGCTCGATCTGGTTCGTTTTGCGGAAACGCTGGGGCATGAGTTCGATTATGAAATTTCGCACACGTCGCATTACCGAGACTATGTCATTCGCGCCTTCAACGACGATCTTCCTTTTGATCAATTTGCGATTGAACATATTGCAGGCGATTTGTTGAAAACGCCACGCTATCGAGTTGACGTTGATGAAAATGAATCGGTATTGGCAACCGGTTTTTTCTGGATGGGACAGGGGAAACATTCACCGGTCGATGTGCGAGCCGAGCAATGCGATTTAATTGATAACCAGATCGATGTTCTTTCAAAAGCGTTTCTGGGAACTTCAATCGCTTGTGCGCGGTGTCACGACCACAAATTCGACCCTATCTCCATCAAGGATTATTACGCTCTTTCCGGCATCATGGAAAGTTCCCGCAGGCATTATATTGATATCCGCAGGCAGCAGCCGCTTAATGAAACAATTCATCAAATTCACGAATTGAAAAAGAAGCATCGAGCCGCGCTCGTCGAGTTCAGTTCTCAGCAATTACAGGAATTTCTGGATGACCTGAAGCAGGATGAATCAACAATCGACTGGGAAGCCCCGGAACTGAATCAACTCGAACATCCACTCTCTGCCTGGAAACAACTTCGATTATTGAACGACAAGAAGAAATTCCTGACTGCAAAGAACCAGATTCTTGCTCAAATCCAGGCACGAAAACAACAGCAGAGCAGGACGGAAACAGCCTCAACTATTTATGCGAGTTTTGGAAACAGTTTTCCTGCAGGCTGGAGCAGGCACGGTCAGGCGTTTACACAGCCAGCCAATTTAAACGAAACAATTATCACCAGCCCCGATCCCTGGAAACCGGTTTTGGCGGTGCATGGAAACAGTGCTTTACATACCGGCACTGCAAGTGGTCGCAGCTACGGCGTAATCCGCTCGCCAACATTTATAATCGACAAGCCCTTCATCGACTACCATATTTGTCGCTCAGCAGGCAATCGACTGACATTGAAGCGACATCGCGGGCAATTGAAAAGTGGGCAGATCAATCTGGTTGTCGATGGATTTCAGCACATCAAAGATCCGATTTACGGAGGGTTATCTTTGCAGATTCCTGTAGCGGATCAACCGCGCTGGCTGCGTCAGAATGTGCAGAAATGGATAGGGCATCGTGCTTATATCGAAATTTTTGATGAAGAAGAAGGCTTTCTGCAAATCGATCAGATTTGTTTTTCGTCTGACCAGCTACAAACAGAACAACCTGTTCCAGCCCTGGTAGCAATGCTCGAACAGGAACAAATCAATTCTCCGAGCGCATTCAAGGAAAATTTCCAGACGATACTGCAACAGGTTCTCGAACGATATCGCGATAGCAAAAGCGAATCAGTTTCCCTCAATGATCAGCAGCGAATTTTGATCAACTGGATGCTCAAACAATCAAAACAAAATGTGATGGAGATGGAGCGTCCAGATTGGCTTGATCAGTTTTACCTGAAATTGAAAGAACTCGAATCGCAACTTGGTCAACCGAAGTTGGCACTGGCGACGACGGAAGGATCGGGGATCAATTCCCCACATTTAATTCGAGGCAATTCCAAAAAACCGGCTGAAGAAATCCCCCGACGTTTTCTGGAAATATTCGGTGGAAAAAAAGAACTGGTTCCGCCATCTTCCAGCGGGCGTCTTGAAGTCGCTCGCAGCGTTGTTTCAAACGAAAATCCGTTATTCGACCGTGTGATAGTCAATCGAATCTGGGAGCATCATTTTGGGCGAGGATTGGTGGCAACACCGGATGATTTTGGGAAGATGGGAATCCCGCCAAGTCATCCAAAACTGCTCGATTATCTGGCGAGTGAATTTCGCAGCCACAATCGCAGCATTAAGTGGCTGCATCGCTTACTGGTAAATACATCGACATATCGCATGAGCAGTGACTTGCGAGAAGATGCCATCGAAAAAGATCCTCAAAACAGACTTTGGCATCGCATGCCGATCCGCAGACTTGAAGGAGAAGCGATCCGAGATGCCATTTTGACGGTTTCCGACAGGCTCGATCCGAAAATCTACGGCCCTTCGATTCCGCCTTATCTAACGCCGTTCATGCAGGGACGCGGACGACCATCGACCTCCGGCCCCCTCGATGGGGATGGCCGCAGAAGTATTTACATCAATGTAAGACGTAATTTTCTGACGCCATTGTTTCTCGCTTTCGATTATCCCCTGCCGATGACCACAGCCGGAAAACGATCCGTTTCCAACGTCCCGGCCCAGGCGCTGACAATGATGAATAATCAGTTTGGCGTACAGCAGGCACATCGCTGGGCGGTCTCCATTCTCGAAAATGAAAACAACTCTACCGAAAATAGAGTTCAGCAGGTTTACCTGCAGGCCTTCTCCCGCAAACCAACACCAAAAGAAATCGATCAGATTTCAGGCTTTGTAGAATTGCAACAAAAAACCGGACGAAATGAAATTGATATCTGGAGTGATGTTTGCCATGTCATGTTTAATGTGAAAGAGTTTGTATTTATTCGCTAAAGTTTGTACGGTCCGTTTACGTAGACGACTTCGCGGTTAAGAATGGCCCAGCACGGCTGGTTCATTCTGATAGCCGTAACCAAACTGATATTTTTTCTAAAAGTTTGCGAGCCGTTCGCAAACTTTTACCGTTAGTAATACAAATTGTCCGTGACCGTGCAGGGTAGACATTGATATTTTGATTAGTATCGTTCGAGCAATTACTATCGCATCTTGTTGATACTCAATAATGGACGGACTAAGCGGCAAGGCGCTCACAATAAATTGAAATCCGACAGTAAATGTTCAAGCAAAGCATCATAGAAAAAGCTCTTTAATCGGTAATATTCTTTACAATAATGGAGAGGCAGTTGATTCGAAGATTATTTCCATCCGGAAAAAAGCATTTTCTGGCCAGCATCCTCGATTATTCGGGAGCCAACCGCCTGCTGCGTCATTGGGATAGCTGGTCGGGGCTGCTCGTGCTGAACTATCATCGAATTGGCGATCCGCTGGAGTGTGAATTTGATCGAAATCTTTTCAGTGCGTCTCAGGAAACTCTCGAAAAACAGGTGCGAACTTTCCAGTCCAGTTGTGATCTGATCAGTGCCGACGATCTGGAAACTGTCTTGAAAGCTCCACGGGGGAAACATGTTCTACTCACTTTTGATGATGGCTATCGGGACAACTACGATCATGCCTTTCCCGTATTGAAAGCCTGTGGGGCTTCTGCTCTTTTTTTTATTGCATCCGGCTACGTCGACAATCCGCGAGTTGCCTGGTGGAGTGAAATCGCCTGGATGATCCGCAATGCTCAAGTATCGATAATCCCGGCTGGAAAGTGGTTCGATAAACCGTTGCCAATTGCACAAGGGTATCCGACACAGGCAATTGGGCAAGCTGTCAGAAAATACTGGACGCTCCAGGATAACGAAACCGAGATCTACCTCAGCGATCTGTCTCAAATCACTGGTGCACCTCGTTGTACGAAAAGTCAGGCAGAAAACCTCTGGATGAGTTGGGAAATCATCCAGGAAATGCATCAGGCGTCCATGAGATTTGGAGGCCATACAGTAAATCACCCCATTCTTGCCCAGCTTTCCGCTGCCCGCCAGCGCGAGGAGATTACCGGCTGTAGAGATCGGCTGACAGAGAAACTCGGCGTGGCACCACTGAGTTTTTGTTATCCAGTCGGCCAGGCTCATATGTTTACTTCCGGAACAAAGCAAATCCTCAAAGAAGCCGGTTATCGCTTCGCATTCAGTTTTTATGGAAACTACTGCAAAGTTTCTCACAAGGATTGGCTGGACATCCCTCGATGTGCAATTGAATACGCATTGCCGGAGGTAATTTTGAATTCTCGCCTGACAATTCCACAAGTTTTCGCAAAGAATTGAGGCCTTTTTTGCTAATCTTCCCGCCAGACGGTTGACGCTTGAAAGCGGATCGTGGATAACTCTCGTTTGCTTTTGACAATCATAAGGTGGTTTACGGTTCTGCGCTGATTTTCTGCGTTTATCGGATCAATCGCCGTTTATGAATAGCAGCAAGTGTACTACAAACGGTTAATTTATTTGCGACTTGCGCAATTTTTTAACATTTCATTTTGGTTACGGCTGTCAAAACAGACCAGCCGTACCGGGTTTATCAACGAGGTCATTATGTTAGTTCAGTCGAGGTGTAACTGATGGGGCATTATACTGGTGCGAAAGCCCGTATTAACCGGCGTTTAGGTGCGGCAGTCTTTGAAAGTGCGGGAGCACTGCGAGCTTTTGAAAAGCGGGATTTTCCACCGGGAATGCACACTCGGCGGAAGAAACCAACAAACTACGGTCTAGCGCTGACCGAAAAGCAGAAAATCAAGTACTATTACGGCTTCCGCGAACGTCAACTACGCAAATACTTCAAAGAAGGTCGCCGGCTTAAAGGAAACACCGGAGAGAACCTGCTCATTCTTTGCGAACGTCGTCTCGACAATGTTGTTCGCAGAGCCGGCTTTACAAAAACCCGCCCGCAGGCTCGGCAGGGAATTGTCCATTCTCATTTCCAGCTAAACGGACGAACCGTCAATAAACCATCTATTATGGTCAAGCCTGGAGATGTAGTTACTTTAAGAAATCGTCCCAACCTGCATAAGATGTACCGCGAAGTGGTCGATAGCCATCAGGCTTCCGGTTGTGAGTGGATTTCTTTTGACGATAAAGAACTCAAGGCAATTGTCACTTCATTACCAACTTTTGATGATGTCAGCCTGCCGGTTGATGTTGGTCAGGTTGTGGCATTCCTGAGCCGCTAATCAGGAACACAGAGAAAAATTCAAAGAGCCGGGCGTTACTTGCCTGGTTCTTTTTTTATGCGCTGATATGAAGCCTGCAGGTTAGATACCTTACAGGGGCCGCAATAGCGGACCCTGCGGCTGAATAGTTACAAAGTTTATTATGGAGCAGGTATTACCCGATAAAATACTGTCTAATTTCGCATCAACCGATTATTGTCTATTATTCCTGTTCGGTAACTACTCAGCGAGCTGTCTCGCAATCGTAGGGACCGCTATTGCGGACCCTGCAGACAACATAAATTCCTGCAAAACTAAACATTGCAGAATAGTTACCTTGTTCGAATAATAAATTCAGCCACTCCAATTCATGTCGAGTCATCATAGGAATAGTCCCGAAATAAGTTCCCGGTTTATCGTAGGGTGCGTCGTGACGCACCAAGTTGTTCGTGTGATGAAAAAGGTGCGTCACGACACACCCTACAAAATGAACTCAATAAAAACAGGAAAGTTATTTCAGGACCATTCCATAGGTGACAGGTAATTCAGAACAGTCTCATTAAAATGAATGATAATATGTCTCAGGATTCCAGGAAAAATCCGACTGCCGTTGTTGTGACTCTCATTGTGGTTTCGGTTGCAGGTTATCTACTTTTTTCATTGGTAAAAAAATTGCTTACCAACCCACCGCCGGCTGGCGTGGATATCAATGCAAAGCAGGCTGTGTTTCCTGAAGATGTCTTGGAAAAATTATGGAAAAAGAAAAATCTGGGCATTGCGCTGCTGGAAAATGAGCAGTTTGAGAAAAGTGCTGTCGAGTTCGGAGAAATCAGCCTGATGGCAGCATCTGAACCGTTGGGGTATCAGAATTTATCTGTCGCGACCCTGATGCGAATTGAATCAGAAGCTTCAAAATTATCACCGGATGAATTGGTAGCGTTAAGTAAGCAGGCTGAGCAGGCGATTGCTCAGCTGCAAAAAAATGATCCTGATTCTGCAATTTCTTACATATTCTCGGCCAGGTTGGCTGGAATAAAAAAGCAAAATGAAATCCGTGTTTCAAAACTTACCGAAGCGATTTCTCGTGATAACAAAGATCCCTCTCTTCTCTATTCGTTGTACGAAGCGAGTTCTCAGTTACACGATCCCGCTCAGCAGGAGAAACACACCACCTTTGAAACGCTTTTGAAAGCCCACCAACTGGCTCCTGAAAACCTGTTTCTTTTGACAGAATTGTTATTGGTTCAATCGCAGGAAAAGGATATTGCCATTAAGCAGTCGCTGACCGAAACACGTCATATCATTGAGCCATTTCTTGCCAGCATTAAGAAAATGACACGTCTTGATGCGGATACCTTAATCGAAAAAACGATAGCTTTGCTGGATGCTAAAAAAGAAACTATCCAGTGGAAACAGATCACACGCAACGTGCGTATCCTGGTTAATGTTCTGAAGCCGGAAGATGTGATGCAAAGCGACCGACGGCGAATTGCAAAAAATATGCTTGAGTATATCAGATTCCAATTTTCAGATTCATTACAAAATCAATATGAAAAACTGAAGCCTGTTGAGCAGGAGTCTGTTTCGATCTCGTTTTCCAAATCTGCCCAAAACAATCAGTTACCTGACTCGTCTTCCATACAGTTTTTTCAATTGGGAGATTTT
>WFOZ01000739.1 GCA_015487825.1 Planctomycetaceae bacterium | reverse complement strand
TTTCAGACAATCTCGATATTGCTGCAAATATTTTTCTCGGTCGTGAACCAAATTACCTGGGCTGGATTGATCGAACAACAGTTGAACGGGAGTCGATAAAGTTTTTGCAGCAGGTTGGGCTGGAGATTTCGCCGAAGTTACTTGTGAAGGAGCTTCCAATTGGTCAGCAACAACTGGTGGAAATCGCCAAAGCCCTTTCGATCAACGCTAAAGTCTTGATCATGGATGAGCCGACTTCTTCACTTTCGCAAAAAGAGACTGCCACATTAATGAATGTGATCGGGCAGCTTCGCCAACAGGGAGTCAGTATTGTTTATATTTCTCATCGCTTAAAAGAAGTTGAAGAAATTGCAGATCGTGTAACGGTATTACGTGATGGAAAAAATGCGGGCAATCTGAGGCGAGAGGAAGTGACTCACAACGCAATGGTCTCTTTGATGGTTGGACGGGATGTCTCCCGGTTTTATCAACGCAATTCTCATCAACCCGGCAACATTTCGTTAAAAGTCGAGAATCTGATAACAAGCGCCTGGCCGGTTTGTTCAAACAGTTTTCATATTCGGGAAGGAGAAATTGTCGGACTGGCTGGCCTGGTTGGAGCCGGGCGGAGCGAAATGCTGCGGGCAATTTTTGGAGTTGATTCCCGTCTGGAAGGAACCATTCATCTTGGTGGAAAACCGCTTGCAGCCCATGCCTGCCGAGAATCGATTGCCTTTGGACTGGGGCTCGTGCCTGAAGACCGCAAGGCTCAGGGGCTGATTTTGGAAATGTCTGTCAGGGAAAACGCATCGCTGGCCAGCCTGGCATTTTATGCCAAGTGGAAGACGTTTATCAATTTTCAAAAAGAAAAAGAAACATATGATAAATCCGCTGAGTCTCTCAATATTCGCTGTTCGGGACCGGAGCAACTGGTTGGTTTGCTTTCAGGAGGGAATCAACAAAAAGTGGTCCTGGCTAAATGGCTTGCAATGAATCCGTCTGTTTTAATACTGGATGAGCCGACACGGGGAATCGATATCGGAGCCAAGGAAGAAATTTATCACCTGATTGACCAACTCGCAGCAAAAGGAGTTTCAATACTGTTTGCCAGTAGCGAAATGGAAGAAATCATCGGCATTTCGGATCGGGTTCTTGTGATGCGGGAAGGAAAAATCAGAGGCGAGCTAACAGGAGAGCAAATTACCGAAGAAGCAGTGATCTCACTGGCTGCCCAATGAGCCTGAAACTGGCCGATTTCCTTGTAACATTATGTAACTTGTATCTATGAATCATGTTAAGACAGCTTGGGCAGGACTGGCCTTTGTCGTACGATGCTTTTCCAAACCCGTTGTGTCTCTTGCCGGTTCAGGCTTTAATTAGGGCTATGCTGTTTGGGAAAACAATTGCAGGAAATGCAGGAAAAAAAACTTAAAATACCTTTGATCATTTGCAGCCGATATGAGACAATCCCGCTATACTATTTGGTGGTCAGTCTTCTGGCGGCTTTCATAAATTTCAAATATTTCCATATGGTTGCGGCTATCAGAAAGAACCAGCCGTGCTGGGCCTTTTCGTGAAATTCTGCGTTCCTGATAGGTACTAGGTTGATGAACGCTTCTCAGAATCCATTGCTCTGGTCAATTCCTGTTGGCTCGCTTGCAGCGACACGTATCAGGATCAGTTTCTATTTTCCGCTGCTGTTGATCGCACTCTGCTTTCGATTGGACTTTAAGCTCGCGCTTGCCCTGACAATCATCTTCTTATTCAGTACCCTGTTGCATGAGCTGATCGGGCATGTTCTTGTTGCCCGCTCTACAGGAGGGGATGCAAACGAAATTCTGCTTTGGCCTTTTGGAGGTCTGGCCTGGGTGCAGCCGGCTAATACTTTTCAATCACAGTTTTTCACCGCAGCAGGGGGGCCTCTGGTTAATCTGCTTATCTGCCTGGCGGCTTTGCCAACGGTATTATGGGTTGAAGGAGGAGTCGGGGTCTTCAATCCTTTTCAGCTTCCTTTTGCGCAGTTCACTGATCAGTGGATTTTGCAGTTGGCCTTGTTAATTTTTTATGTCAACTGGGCGTTGGCTTTGCTTAATCTGCTTCCCATTTATCCTCTTGATGGCGGTCGCATGGTTGAGGCATGCTTACATAGTCACGGGGCAGAGATAGAACGAAAAATTCTCTGTCTGAAAATCAGTCTGGTTACTGGTATTATCCTGATGATGTTGGGATTGTACCTGGATAATGTCTGGGTAGTCGCATTATCCTCGATGTTGATGCTGTTAAGTATTATGGAAGGCGCAAATCAGCAGTGGGGAGATTCCTATGATGATTCATTCATGGGATACGATTTTTCCCAGGGGTATACTTCGTTGGAACGCGATGAGCATGGCGAAAAGTTGCCTCGCAAAAGCTACTGGGCTAAACGCCAGGAAAAGAAAGAAGCTGAAAGACAAAAACAGCTGGAAGAGTCGCGATTAGAAGATGAGCATAAACTCGATGCTTTGCTGGCTAAGGTCCACGAGTCCGGAATCGATTCTCTCAACGCACAGGAAAAGCGATTCCTGCAGAAAACCAGCAAAAATTATCGCACCAAATAAAACGATATTCTACCAGAAATAAACCGGGGTGTGCTGTAACGCACCTTCCTGGCCCAGATGCTTCACGGGCAATTCAGCCGCAATCGCGTTTGCGACCGGTTCATGCAGCGGTGAAAGGAATTGCGGGCCAATAATGCTCAGGACTATTCCTCAGCGGCTGATGAATAGTCCGGGATAGTGCTCAGGCGGCTGGTGCATTACCCGGTGTGGTATTGCTTTAACAACTACTACCGGGAATCTCCGTTTTCCCCATCCACAACAAACCGATAACCAGCTTCATCGCTGAAACGGAACCCTGCCTGTTGGATGGTGGGTTGTGCGTAAACCGTTTGCACACAACGCAAAATAATAAATACCTTCCAACTCAGAACTCCATCAGACGTAGTTCTTGAGTGCCAGAACCAGAAAGACGATTCCTGCGATCAGAGCGCCGGTTGAGAGCATCATCAAACCAACGTATACATCCAATTGTGGGGCGGGCTTGGGACCGCGACTAGAGCTTGCTCGTGACATTATCGCCTCTCTTAATGATACCTGATTTTGCTTTTTGAACGATTTCGCCTACAGCCTGATCAGAATCAACGTAGACCAATTTGATCTGTCCCAGGTACTTGGCTTCTTCGCCCGGCTGTAATCCGGAACGAAAGATGCTCAGAATATGTCCTTTGACGAGGCCATCATCACTGCCGAGGGAGATCTCAACGAGATCAACAGATCCTTTTTTATTCTTGCCTGCTTTAATCACTAGCCCGTCCACCTTGGGGGGCGGATCGTTCTGGGCGTTGTAAATTCTGCGGTCTGTTTCAAGGCCGTTATTTCGTACAACTTTTCTTAAAAATGCGAGTTCCTTGGTCAACTCTTTATTTTTGGTGATTAACAGGTCGCGAACGGTTTTCACATTATAAAGCTCGTCCTCTACGACAAGGCAATCATCTGTTTTCTTCTTCAGTTTGGCATGCAGTACAGCATTGGCGGCCCGTTGTGTCATGGCTTCGGTTCGCCGGGATTCGGCTTCGTCTTCTGATATTTCAGCCAGAGATGTTTGAGATTGAAGCAGGTTGGATACTTGTTCCTTTTCTCCCTGCAAATCTTCAACGGTTCTTTTCAGGCCGACCAGTGTTGCTTCTGCCCGTTCCGCCCGATCCTGGGCATCTTTCAATGAAGCAGTGTTGTCCTGACGGAATTTGTCAAACTCCCCCTGCAGATTTTGAAGCTGCAGGTTGGCCTGCTGATAGTTAGCTTCTTTTTTTTCTGCTTCCGTTTTCCAGTCTGTCTGGTACGTGAAAACGGTGACAGCAAAGCCCATGAACGTGACAGACAAAAGGATCTGCATCACCACGAAAAACTTGCCGACAAATGACATCTTAACTCTCCCGGTCTCAACGCAAACACTTATTTTTGAACAATTGCCCCGGCCATCTGGTTTGACAAGCCACTTCGCCCGGGAACAATAGAAATCCTTACTGTCTCATACCGCCTAGCATTATGCCGAAATTTTCGGCTCGATCAAAGGAAATTGAGGCTGGGGCTCCACGATTTCGTCGGATTCCCCTGAAACACTCCTTCAGATAGAATCGAATTTAACGCAGGCAGACTCAAGAGAACCGAGCCCCTCTTGCCTGAATTCCTGCAAAAATGGAGAAAAAATCCCTACTGTAGGGATTTTTTCAGTTGTTGATGCCGAGTTTGTAATTTTACAAAATTCCCCTGCACTCGACGAATCATATCGATAATCTGTTTCTGAAGCTGGATCGCCCGATACTGATCAGTTTCCACTTCTGCCAGTTCTTCGCGAACCCGATAAACATCGCTTCGCCTTCTTTTTCGCTGCTCCTGTAATTTTTGAGCGTTTGCTTTCGCAAGCTCCGCCTGTGTTGTTAATTGGTTCACCAGTTCGTGCAGTCGATCGAGTTCTGCAATCAACTTATCCGCTTTTGTTGAAGCAGCCAGGCTGTCTTGTTCAATCGAAGCTTTGGCAGCCTTGATTTCTTCTTCCAGTATCGGTTTTTCCTGCTGATAGATAGTCAGTTCCGCCTGAGCATCCTGAGTCCCCCGCCGATACATCGCTTCAAGGACCTGGGCAAGGTTTGTGGAAGTTGAAACAGATTCTCCGGAAAGACGCGTTGATGCTGACCAGCTTGGCGTTTCCCCTTCTGTCCTGGTCAGTTTGAAGTCCTCCAGCTGCCTTGCTTCATAGGCCCAGTCGGGAACTGTTGCCCAGCGAGATATCGCAAATGCCATAAAGGCAACTGAAGATATTGCTGTCAGTACTGTGAAAACGCGACCAATTGTCGTAATCATGGATCACCCGGACTCAAAATGACAACCTGAAATAACTGAAAGAGAACCTTACCTGCCGAGTAAACCTCTATCTGATTCAAAAACGGCCCGTAAATATGGCACATTGAAAAGAAACAGATAGGAAAAATGGCGTTTCGCTTGAATTGCTAAAAGCTCTCTTTCATTAACTCTATACAGAAAGTCCCCCGAGTGCCAACCTGTAGAGGCAACATTTAAGGGAAATTTCCTATCGTTAACGTCGGCCTATAATACCGGCTGTCGTTGCGCAAAGTCAATTTTCAAAGTGAAAAACATAGAGAAGCTACCCTCACTTTTCCAGACCGGGGAATCGTAGCGATTATCCGTTGTCCTCAGGCTCCCGGCTTCACCTTGGTAATTCGATACGAAATCCGATATCCATCCTGCAGTTTAGTAAGAAAATCGAAGTGAAACAAAACTCCCAAATTTTTCTTTTCAGGCTCGCAGAAGTAATCTGAACACGTTACTGTCCACCAACAGGATGGTAATTTTATGGAGTTGATCATCGAACTGATTTTACATGGGAGGGAAATAGCGAAATGGCAAAACTCAGGAAACAGTGGCGTATGACAGGGCTTTTGGGGGGCCTGTTACTTTTATTGGCTGTTGGTTGGGCATCTGCCAACACTTTTCTGGTTCAGCAAAGTGCGCCGGAAGACCTCCTCGCTGAAAACAGTTTTCTTTACTGCCGCTTCGATGGCTCGAAGGGGCATCTGGAAGCGTATCAGCAAACGGCAGAGTACAAAGCCTTTTACGAATCCGGTCTGGTGAGCATCTTTGAAGGGATGCTCGATGCTGCTGTTTCTCAGGATCAATCCGGAAGTGCTGAAAAAGCGAGAGAAGCTTTTGCAGATTTGCTTGCCAATGGATTTGTCTTCGCAGCCGCCTTACCTCAGGGAGAAGGCATACCAATTCCGAACGCTACCGTTGTTTTCCCGGACTCGGGCAAATGGATGGCGGATATTTTCGAGTTAACCCAGGCTGCCGGTGAGAGAGTTGAAATCAAAGAAATTGATGGGCGAAAGATCGCTACGTTTCTGGTCCCCGATTCTCCGGGAATTGAAATCGGTATCTGGGCCGAAGGGAAGCATCTTGTTGTGACAGCCGGTCAAAATGCAGTCGCTGGTACGATTGCCTGTGCTACCGGGAAGTCTCCTTCCATATCTTCCAACAAAAGATGGAGCCAGGTAAATTCTGTTAAAACCGATTACGAACAGACCAGTCTGCTCTGGCTCGATTGGAAAACGCTACAGCAAACTTACGGCGAGATTCCGATCCCCGTGCCACTTCCCGAACCGATTACCATCAGCACTATTCTGGAAATGGTTGGGATAGATAAACTTGATCAGGTCATTTCACGAGCAGGTTACAAGGCAGAAGCGATCTGGTCCGAAACTATATTCGTTGGTCTGACCAGAAAAAATGGAACAACGATGACATTAAAAGACCTGCCTGGACTTCCACAGAAAATGAACTGGATGACTGCTTTTCAGTTTGATGCTTCCGTACTGTATGCCAATCTCATCTCTATTGCTGAAAAAGCAGCTCAGTTGAATGGGCCTCGGATGGAGGATCAGTTGGAGATGATATTAAAACAACTGCCGGATCTTATCGGCTTCGACCCCAAAGCCGATTTTCTGGATCATCTGGGAAATACGGTTTGCGTTTATGACGACGCCAACGGCGGCTTTTTCGGGGCAGGGACAACTCTTTGTATTTCTTTGAAAAACCCCAAGGCCGTTAAAGAGTTTTTTGATACACAAATTGAACGGCTCGAAGAATATGAAGAAGATGGTGGGAGCATTGATTTGCCTGTTTATCCTTTCCGTGTTGAAAAAAACGGCGGCTCGCTGATTGTTTTCGACATCTATGGCGATGGTGGACTGGCAATGCAATATGGGGCGATTCAGGTGATCGATAACTGGCTGGTGATTGGCTTGATGCCTCAGGCGGTTGAAGCATTTTACTTGCGGACTCAAAGAAAGCTGGCAAGTTGGACGCCGGATCAAGAGCATCAGACAGCTTTGGATGCACTTCCCAAAGAGTTCACATCAATCACGATGATGAGTCCGCGAGATTCATACCAGATGATATTGAATTTGGCCACTCCGTTTTTACCTGCCATTCAGGCAGCAGTTCTTCAAAGTGGTCTTATTGGAGAAGACGATGAACTCCCGTTTTATGTTGAAGATTTTCCACCACCGGAACTGGTGACTGCTCCCATGTTCCCGAACATCACCGTTGCCACGCAGGATGAACAGGGTACGACATATACCACCAGGGCTTCCACTTTCGGGATTCCGATGTTTGGTGGCAACGGCAATGTTTCCGCAGTGGCAGCAGCTGGTGTTGGCGTGGCATTATTACTCCCGGCAGTGCAGCAGGCTCGTTCCGCTGCCAGAAGATCAGTGTCAAAAAACAACCTGAAGCAGATCGGTCTGGCGATGCACAACTACCACGATACTCACAGCCATTTTCCGCGTGGAACCGTGGATGCTGAAAAGCTGAAACCGGAACAGCGCCTCAGTTGGGCTTATTCTATATTGCCTTTTATCGATCAGGCTGCTCTTTATCGAAAATTAAGTAATTCCGAGAAGGAAAAATGGAATAGCGATAATAGTAAACCATTTACCAACCTACAAATCCCAACCTTTCTCAATCCCGGCCTTCAGGCTAACGGAAAGGTGGCGCAGATTCATTACGCCGGCATGGCTGGCGTTGGTAAAGATGCACCACTTCTGAAGGTGGATCACAAACGGGCGGGCATCTTCGGTTACAACCGTGTAACTCGAATGAGAGATATCAGAGATGGTACTTCCAATACAATTATGACCACAGAGGTCAACAAAAAAATTGGTCCCTGGGCACAAGGCGGCATCAGTACGATTCGCTCGCTGACAAAAAAACCATACATTCACGGCCCGGATGGAATCGGCGGTGCCAAAAGTATACGGGGTGTGCAGGTTGGATTAGCCGATGGTTCTGTCCGTTTGATTTCAGAAAACATCGATCCGGAAGTTATGGAAAATTTATCCAAAATGAATGATGGCAATGCGATTGGCGCATTCTGACTTTGACGTTTCGCTGATATGGAAAATAAGCAGCAGGGGCCGTTAACGCGGGCTCTGCTGTTTTTTGTTTTATGGCAGGGGCTACTTTGCCGACCATTATAGCCACGGATGAAACACGAATGAAATCATTCCATTACACCTTCAATTTTTCAGTTCGTCGTAGGATGGCGTGCTTGCACCCATCGAATACGGTTTCTAGTTCATCAGTCCCATGCCGGTGTATCAATGGCACAATTAGAACAGGTTTACCCTCTATTTTTTGTAACTATTCAGTGATGGGTGGCTAAAATGGTTCGACATAGTGGCCCCTGTTACACGTTCGTTTTTTTATAGAACAAAACCCAGAGCATCAGCGGTGCGAATTCCAGCCAGACGATAACATCACCGAACAAAGCCCAGCCGGACAGGCTGGTTCCGGGAACCAGGCCGTTTGCCTCAAAATAAAGCAGTGGGAATCGAACGTAGTACGCAAACAGCACACAGGACATTCCAATCCACGCAATGCGATGCGAGGGGAGCAGAAACGGTAACGCCCATGTCCAGTACCACGGGTTTTGCGTTGGAGCCAGTAGCCAGAACCAGGCCAGCACCAGAAAGATCTGATGCACCAACTGCTGCGAAGTTGGTTCTTGCCAAAGCAGGCGAAGTAAATAAACAACGATCAGCCCCCAGAGCATCAGTGTAATTACTCTGGCAACTATAAAGGAATTTATTTCAGGCCAGTCGGTTTTTTGTGAATCTTTTCCCTTTGTTTTTTCAAGGCTGTCAGCCATAGATTCTCGCCAACTGTTGGGTGTAATAACATACCAGGGGGCGCCCCACTTTCTTTGAGAATCGGGCAAAAGGTTTTCGTTTACAGCAGAGAAAATCCAATCGTTAATTTGCCAGCGTGTCATAAAAGCCTGCAAGCCTGCTGTTGCATCACTTTGCAACAGCCTGGAATGATCGTCTGTCTGATCGAGACCGTAATCAGCAAAAATCCACGCAGAAAGAAACAGAAACGAAGCCAAAACCGACGCCATCAGCCAGGTTCCGGCCAGGCGAATACCAAGGCGTCGATAAAGAAAAAGAAGCAGCACAGGAGTTAGAATTATCGGATACAGTTTTCCCGCGATACTGCACGCAAACAGAATTGCACTCAATAGTACATGGTAAAGCGGGTTTCGTTTGGGGTATCCATTTGACGAAGAAGTTTCACAGGCCATCACAGCTCGAATCAAGAACACCACAGCCCAGACGCTAAAGGCAACCGTGATCGTATCGAGGTGTCCGGAATTCGCGTATTCCTTGAGAACCAAAGGGGACCAGCTATACAGAATTGCCCAGCTTTGATGAATCGAAAACTGCTTCAACAGAACAAGAATTCCCAGAATGGTTGCGATGTCAAACAGCATCAACCAGCTTTTCAATACCATCAGCCGCACATAGCGAGATGTATTCTCTGGTGTGGTGTAAACAGAAATTGCAAAAACCGCCTGGCTCACAGGAGGGTACACCGTAGGCAGTTCCGAAAAATGAACAATATCGAGAATGCGATGAACTTCAGGCTGCTGTTTGCAAAGTTTTACAAGCGATGCGATCTGCGGATTCGTCAATTCATCCCGATCTCTTTTACGAACTTGATGCTCATCCCGAGCCAGGCCACCCGGCAGGGGAGGCTCATCGGATTGATCCTGAAGGTTTGAAACTGCAATCGCCTGTTTGATTTCCTCCGGGGCGTATCGATACGGACTGATCCCCTGATTAACAACATACCCGTCCCATAAATAGCGATACAGATCGATCTCTTGAATCGGAATACTCGGAACCAGCAACACGCGACAGAGTATCGCAACGCCCAAAATTTCTTTCACGCGAAATGCCTGCGGTTGAACGACTGCTTTCCAGATGGCAAGCAGATAGGCAGCACATCCCAGAATTGCCAGCGAGAAAAATAAAACAAATGGCCGCCTCGTGCTTGCAATCGCACCGGTTTCCCGAAAGGAATCAAAACTGAAACTGATCCAGGTCCAGCCGAGAGAACAGAGAATTAAACCGGCAATAGAAATCCAATAGATACGATGCTTCATAAACATGAGTAGTCCGAGCCGAATGAGACAGTGAAACAGGTGTTGGACATTAGCTGGACAGCGCCAGGTTTAACTCGTTCCCAGGCTCCTGCTTGGGAACGCACGACTGGGAAGGACTTCCTTTCGTTCATGATAGATGATTTGTAACTATTCAGCGAATTGAATTCATTCTGTTGATGTTCCCAGCACGGCTGGTTCATTCTGACAGCCGCAACCAAACTGATATTTTTCTAAAATTTGCGAGCCGTTCGCAAACTTTTATCGTTAGTAATACAATTCATCCTTTTACTTGTCTCAAAAATATTTTTCAGCAGGCTGCTCTCTCGAAAGTCTACTATTTCACTTTACGGCGTTTCACTCAGAGAAAAAAGAAGAAAAACAAAAAAGATAAAAAGAGGGGCACGCAAAGACGCGGAGACGCAAAGAAAAACAGAAAAGAAGAAGAAAAGTTTTCCAAGGTGGTTTCATTCGTTCATTCGAGTCTCATTTGTTTTAGAACGTGATGTGGGAAACTCTTTGCGTCTCCGGTGTGCCAGGTAAGTTTGGTTGTTCTTTTTAGTTGAAAGGTACTGAATATGGTAAATGCTTGTGAGCCATAAAGTCAACAGGGCATCGAGTGGAGCAATCTGCTTTGG
>WFOZ01000738.1 GCA_015487825.1 Planctomycetaceae bacterium | reverse complement strand
GGCGTAGGGTCCGCAATAGCGGACCACCGCAGAAATAGGAGGATCCACTTCCCATCGTGGTCCGCAATAGCGGACCCTACAAATAACCTTAATTTGGTTCAACGTGAAGCAGGAGCTTCATTCCCTTGCGTTCCCAAGGTGGACCTTGGGAACGAGGAAATAGCGGCCACTACGCCTTGGGAACGAGAAAATTTACAAAAGTCCCTGCATAGCTGGTCCATTCTGTTTGCCGACACCAAACTTTAACTGATCTGCAATAACTCACATTCTTACTCTCTTGTGGTTACGCTACCCAGAACAATTTGAAGCGGGCGGACTTGTTGCGTTATGCTTCTGCTGCGATCTGCTCCATGATTTCGTCCGGGATGTTGAAGTTGGAAGTGACGCTTTGGATGTCGTCGTTTTCTTCGAGAGAGTCGATCAACTTGAGAACCTTGACGGCGTCGTTTGCATCCAGATCGACTGTATCGGAGGGGATGCGGGAAATTTCTGCGAGGGTTGGTTTCAGCCCTGCCGCTTCGATTGCTTTTTCGACTGCTTGGAAATCATCAACCTGGCAGTAGACTTCGTAGTTCCCTTCGACCGTTTTGACATCATCCGCACCGGCTTCCAATGCCAGGTCCATCAACGCTTCTTCTTCGATGGATTCTGCGGGGATAATGAAAATTCCTTTTCGTTCAAACATCCAGGAGACACAGCCGGTCGCGCCGAGATTACCGTTGCGTACTTCGAAAATCTTGCGTACTTCACTCGCGGTACGGTTGCGATTGTCCGTTAAAATATCACACATGATCGCAACTCCAGCCGGACCGTAGCCTTCGTAGAGAAGTTCTTCATACGCAACACCACCGGATTCGCCAGTCCCCTTTTTGATCGCTCGCTCGATGTTATCGCGGGGCATACTGTTTTTACGGGCTTTGTCAATCGCATACCGCAGCGCCAGATTCATATCGGGATCGCCTCCGCGCTGAGCAGCGACGATGATTGCGCGTGAAAGTTTTCCGAACAGTTTGCCTCGAACTTTGTCCGCTCGCCCTTTTTTGTGGGCAATGTTCGCCCAGTGGGAATGTCCTGCCATCAATCTCTTCCGTTGTTATTTATACCGCAGGATGGCGTGCATGCACCCATCAATAACGGTTGCCACTTAATAAAATTAATGCTGGTGAATCTATCGCTGAGTCATAACAGTTACAACTCATTCTTACTATTGAATTTAATCCGGCACGCAAAGATGGGTGCGACACGTCATCCTATTATTTCAGTCGTAGGGTCCGCTATTGCGGACCACGGTGGGGATTCGACACTCCTATTTTGTTCGATGGTCCGCAATAGCGGACCCTACGGTTATTTGATTTTTTCTTTGATTTTCTTGATCAATTCTTTATCGGGATATTTCGATTCTGATTCGTGCTGGATCGCTTTTTTCCAGGCATCGATTGCTTTCTCTTTTTGATTCAATTTGTTGTAACAATCGCCCAGATGATCCCACAAAACCGCGTCTCCAGATTCAGATTCCTTGACGGCCTGTTCGAGATACTTTTTCGCTTCTTCAAATTTTCCCAAACGATATTTTACCCAGCCCATGCTGTCGAGGTAAGCATTATTTTCCGGCTCGGAATCGAGTGCTTTTTTGATCATTGTTTCTGCTTGCTCCAGATTTTTATTCTGGTCTGCGTAAAGATAACCGAGATCGTTACAGGTCGAAACATCCTCTTTGTCAAGCTCATAGATTTTTTCGAGGATGATTTCCCCTTCGCGAAATTGCTTATTCTGAACCAGCGCTGCGGAGAGGGAGAATTTGGTTTGTCGAATTAAGGCCTCGTTCTGAATTCCATTTTCAGAATCGGCAAGGATCTTCTGAAACTCTTTGATCGCTGCGGGCCATTGCTTCGAATAATAATAGACCCAGCCTTTCTGAAATTTCCATAACAGTTCCTGTGGATCATCTTTAATGGTCTGATCAAGTAATTCGACTGCTTGATCTGCCCTGCCTGAAAACGCCAGGCAACGGGAAAGATCGTACCGGATGGTGCTAACCTGTGCGTCGTCACCTGCTTCGACCGCGCGTTCCAGTAGCGGAACATAAACTTTGATCGCTTCATCCCAGTTTTTTGAGGAATAATGAACCCAGCCTTCCATATAGGCCCACTGCAAGCTGTCGGGCTCGGTTTCCTGAACCGCTTTAATGACCTTGATCGCTTCTGCAGGTTGCTTGTTCATCACATACGTTCTGACCAACTGCTGCTGAAATGCTTTTCTGAACTGTGCCAGGGCGGGAGACTCGATCCCCTCCTGAAGAATAGCAATCGTTTTTTCATACTCTTTTTCGAGATTAAGAAACTGAATCAGTTCATTGTAGAGAGTCAGTTGAATTCTTGGTTCTTTACGAAGCATCAACGCCTGATGATAAAAAG
>WFOZ01000737.1 GCA_015487825.1 Planctomycetaceae bacterium | reverse complement strand
GAAATAGGAGGATCCACCTCCCACCGTGGTCCGCAATAGCGGACCCTGCAAACAACATTAATTTCTGCAATAACCAAACATTGCTGAATAGTTGCTTCGCAGCGATGAATAATACTCTGAGAAGAGGGACAGGTCAAAGTGAGCAGGAAAATCTACCTGCTTTACACGCAAAAGATCAAATTGTTTTTATGGGATAAATGCTGGCGATGACAGACAAAAAAAAGCGGACAGCTCTTTCAGAATTGTTTCTCCAGGCTGATTTATTTGAGACGGCTCTTGGTTGGTTGATTCTTGCCGGCTTTCGAACATCTACCCGCCTGTCTGAAAAAAGTTGTACGTTACAGCGGTTGCTTATCGGGAATGACACAAAACAGGAAGCGAAGGCTCAGTGGAAAAAAGAAATTCAGTCCGGCTTTCTGTCGCGGATGAAATTTTCGAACAATCTATCCAATATCCGTTTTTCGAACTGGTATCCGCAGTGCAGAAAAAAGCTGGAAGAATATGGCTATGGGAACCAGGTCGATTTTTCATCAATTCCGTGCAGTCTCGCTGCCATGACTCCCTTTCAACAGCAGGTGCTCAATGCAACACGAGCTGTTTCTTCGGGAAATATTCAAACTTACGGTGAACTTGCCCAACAGATCGGTCGCCCTCAAGCTGCCCGGGCAGTAGGAGGCACAATGGCTCGAAACCCGATTCCCATTATCATCCCCTGCCATCGCATTCTCGGATCTAACGGAAAACTAACCGGCTTCACCGCACCGGGAGGGATTACGCTGAAACAAAAGCTGCTGGACCTGGAACAGTGCAGCGACTGATATACTGCAAGCGGTATGTAATGTCTCGCAATCAAGCACGCAACCTACTGTTTATCAGCAGCATGCGGTCTCCGTGAAAAAACAAAAAAAAATGACATTTACAATAAAACATACGCCCGATTCCTGATACAATTTTTCTGACTCTACCGGATTCTATGCCCCAGTCTATGGCAAAAGAGGCCTTCAGCCAAAAAAGTAAAACTCGACAGTAATTGCTTGGTGAAAAGCGATTTCTGATCACTCAAACCGGCTGCACATAGAATCCGGTAGAGTCGGCAATTTTTCAGTCGCTCCAATCGATTATACTTCTGAAACCAACTGGAAAGCACGAAGATGAAAAAACAATCAAGGTCATTTCGCCTCTCTTTTTTTCTTACATTGCTCTTCTCGTTCTGTCAGTTTGTCGGGTTCGATCCTTATTTAAGTTCTACCTTTGCACAAAGCAGAAAGCGTTCTTCAAACTGGGAACGCTTTCGTGGACCTGAGGGAAGTGGTACTGCAACGGCTCGCAATTTGCCGACCCAGTGGGGGGATACAAAAAACATTGTCTGGAAAACGAAACTCCCCGGAGCAGGAACATCCAGCCCGATTATAATCGGTGATCGCATTTTTCTAACGTGCTATCGTGGTTACGGTGCCCCGGGTGAACCAGCCGGCGATATTGAAAATTTACGATTGGATGTCGTCTGTCTGTCTCGTACAAAAGGAAAAATCCTCTGGACGAAAACGATCAAACCAGACTTTCCCGAACAAGCAACCATTCGCGATCAGCACGGTTACAGTTCTAGCACACCGGTTGCAGATAAAGATCGCGTTTATATTTTCTTCGGGAAAACGGGCGTTTTCGCTTTTGATTACGACGGAAACCAACGCTGGCACCAGCAGGTTGGTTCAAAACTTAATGGATGGGGCTCAGCTGCCTCACCTGTTTTATACGATGATTTGTTAATCGTAAATGCCAGTGTTGAAAGTGAATCTCTTGTTGCTCTGGATAAAAGAACCGGCAAGATAAAATGGCAGGCCGGCGGAATTAAAGAAGCGTGGAATACACCGTTGTTAATGAAAAACAGACGTGGGAAAATGGAATTAATCGTTCCCATCCTCCAGAAGGTCCTCTCTTTTTCACCGAAAACCGGTCAGAAACTGTGGACCTGCGATACAGGCATCAGCTGGTATATGGTTCCCAGTGCAGTCGCCAACAATGGCATTGTGTATTCAATTGGCGGTCGTTCGGGGGACTCGCTGGCCATTAAAACAGGAGGGAGTGGCGATGTCACTCAATCTCATCGACTCTGGAAATTGAATAAGGGCTCCAATGTTTCATCTCCTGTTTACCATCAGGGCAAGCTTTACTGGATGCACGAAAAACTCGGGATTGCCTATTGCGTTGATGCTTCGAGCGGGAAAATTATTTATGAGGAACGTGTCTCGCGTGCAGGACAAATTTACGCTGCCCCGGTTCTTGCGGATGGAAAAATTCATTACCTGGCACGAAACGGGCGTGCTTTTGTGATTGCTGCAGATCCTCGGTACAAGTTACTTGCTACAAATCAACTCGAAGAAAGAGGACGATTTGATGCCAGCCCGGCTGTGGCAGATAACCGCTTATTTATTCGCTCCAATAAGTACCTGTACTGTATCGGCTATAAATAGGGTTCAAACCAGAGAGAATCGATCAGACCGGGCGGAGAATTTCAACGCCTGTTAAATCGTCTCTGCAAACTGTTTCAAGGCCGCGTTCTGCTATCACCGTAATGAACGAAGCATGCGCACGTCGGCTCGCCTGCAGTAAACCTTCCTGCAAGCGATGCAGACGCTCGCGGTATGTCTTGATTACCTGCGGTGCCAATAACAGGTCTGCATGTTCTGAAGATTCCACATCGATCAACCGACGTCCGCCCATCGCTTCCGGTTTTACTTCCCAGTCTGCGAGTATCTGAATGAGCCATAACGTACTTGCCTGTGCAGAAAGACGTTTTATCAGTTGATCCGGATCAAGCGGAAACAGAAAATCGCTGATCACAATTCGAACCGACTGCGGTTTCAACAGCAGCGAGCCCTCATTCAGAAGTTCTGTGAGTGATTGCTCTCCATCAATCGGAATTTCAGCAAGGCGGTCCAGCGAATTAATTCCCAGTTTGAGTGGCGGATGGGCTGAGTTGAGAAAATGAATTTGCGGTTGCCCGCCAAGTTTGCCTGCCAGTTGAGAGAATAACGAGGTTAACTGTAGCGCCAGTTTACTTTTAACTCCCTGGTGTGTTGCCATCGAACGGGACGCATCGAGGATAAGTTCGGTACGTGGGCTGATCTCTTCACGATAAAGGCGAACCATCAGGGAATCGCTGCGGGCATACGCCGCCCAGTCGACATGCCGCAGGTCATCGCCCGGCAGGTATTCCCGATATTCCTGAAACTCGATCGAACTCCCGGTCCCCCGCCCCAGCATTTCGCCGCTTCGGCCGGCTGTCGGTAATCGTGGAAAGCCCATCTGATATTGGTCAACTGCCTGTTGAACCTCCGGATCGTTTCGCATGTTATTCCACTGCTCCTTCGCTTACAGGGCGGTCCGGCGAAACTATTTCTTTGGTTGCCTTGAACATCGCAGGGATGTTTATCAGAACTGCAAAAGTGGCTCCGACCATCAGCAGTGGCAAAATGGTATCGTTTGTGTACCGGTTTGCTTCGATTTCCATCACGGTCGCGACCGGATTAGTGATATATAGAATATGATAGCCGTCCCGGTAATAGTTGTAATGCCCCATCATAAACAAAACGATGTAGGGAACAATCATCGCAAAGGCAAACAGCACAACCAGCATCGTTCTGACATGAGCAGGGCGTAGCTCCTGTGATTTACTCAGCAACCAGCGGCCTGTTGCACATCCGATTCCGTAATAAAACAGGAGATAGGCGATTATTGCGGTAAATGTCAGAATGGCGTTGCCCGATCCTCCACTGACAAAGGGTGAAAAGAAGCCGATGATTGCTCCGAGTATCGTTATGTTAATCAACAACAACAGAAATCCACGTGTGCCGCCCGGCATAAAGGGAACCGAGATCAGTCTGACGAAAAAGTTTTTTGACAAATCCCGCCGAATTCTACGCGAGAGATAATCACGTTCCATCGATACAAAGAAGCCAAATAGAGTCCAATGCATTAAGGAGAAAAAGGCCATGGACCAAAAGAGCTCATCACTGATAGCACCGTAAATTATGAAGCTGATCAATACAATCGCCCATAGTAGTAAAAATTGAAGCGTTGCAATCAACCGAACTCCGCTTGTTTTATTTCCTGCTTCAAACATCAGTTGAGCAACCGTAATTTGATGAAACAGAAAGAAGTACGAAATGCCGATCACCCACCAGATAGCCAATCCCCAGTAAAAATCAGAGGAAAGAGAGATCTCTCCATTGATGACTGTGTAGGAAAATCCAAGAGTCATGGAAATTGACCACATCAGGCCACCGAAAATAAACAGTGTTGCCAGCGATTGAAGCTGCTTGTTCTTTGCCACCGTGCTGAGCATAAGAGTGGACATCGAAAGCAGAATGGAAAAGCCGAGAAGCGATGTCATTAAAATGATCGTGCGAAACAGATCAAACCCCTGCAGTAACGATGTAAAGGCTATAAAAGGAGAGATCGCACAGTAGAAGACAAGTATCTGCACTGCTGCATTAAGCAGTTTTCCCCAGACAATCTGTCGGGGAGAAAGTGACGTGATACTCAATAACTCGTAAGTCTGGGAATCCTGTTCGCTCAGTAAACTGCGAAATGCATTAAAGGGAACAATGATGACAACCGCGACGCTTAACACACCAAAAAACCACTGAAAGAAATCAGCGCTCGGTCGGCCGAACTCAATTTGTGTTCCCCACAAAATAATGCCGATCATGCAAATCAGCCAGCTGGAAATCAACAGCAGCATGAACGTCCCTACAAACTGTCTGCTCTTTAACGCCTGGCGAGTCTCTTTAACCAGAATCGGATTCATCCAGTCGCTGAATTTATCAAGCTTGTCAGCCGGTAGTTCGATGGTACTCATACTTCATTTTCTCTGTATTACTAACGGTAAAAGTTTGCGAACGGCTCGCAAATTATAGAAAAATATCAGTTTGGTTACGGCTACCAGAATGAACCAGCCGTGCTGGGAATTAGAAAGGTTGAAACGCAGCAGATCTTTGATGCTTGTATACTACTCCAAAAGTGCGTCACGATGCACCCTTTAAGAATGAACTTCAATTTAACTTTACAGGATTTCAACGATATCGCCACAACTGATTGAAGTTCCTTTATTATTAGGCGATATTCGTGTATTAACAGCAAATCGATAATAATGATTGAAATGCTCACGGTTGGTGGTTTGCGGTAGTGATTCCTCTCGCAACCGGGCAAACTCTTTTTGAAACTGCGTCCAGACTTCTCCCGTTTCCGGATCGCGGGAAGGAACCACGCACCGCTGGCAGGGATTAATGCCGAACAGTTCAACTTCCCCCACACGAAACCGCCGGGGAGATTGAGGCGGCCCGAACAGGCAGTCTTCCCAGAACGGTTCCACAGTTTCAAGAATGATGTTAGCACGAAATCGCCTCTTCAACTGCGGCACCGTTAATCCGGGAAACCACTGAGTCATTACTTCAAGTGAAGCAGAACCAATTAACGTCGGACCGGGGGCATCGAGATCATCCGGAAACCCCTGCTTTGTATCCTGCTGAATAAATACGGGATATCCAAAATGTTTCGATAAGATCTGTTCAAGATTTTCTTTTTCTGCAGGAAGTTCGAATTGTAGCCGGTGAGGCTCGTTTGAAGATTCAACCTTTCCATCTCGAAAAGCGATTTCGATCGTGTTGAAATCCGCATCGAATCTGCTGCTTATACCGTGAATTAAAGGAGTTTTTTTTCCATTGATAAATTTCCCCTGCTCATCGACCATTGACCAGCGACGATCTCCTTGCAGTGCACCGCAAGAAAGAATGCCTGCCCTTTGCAACGAATGCGGATCCAACGATTTCATCGGATAGATATCGATAGACTGAACCTTTACCGGGCTGTTCACGGGCAACACCTTTGCTCCATTAACTCATCCATTGTTCCAGCACGCGACTGTAAGCACCGAAGATGCCTTCGTTGAACAGAACGCAGCGCACCAGAAGGGGATCACTC
>WFOZ01000736.1 GCA_015487825.1 Planctomycetaceae bacterium | reverse complement strand
CACCAAAACAACACTCGCCAGTATCCTTCAAAAGCAGGAACTGTTGCAATCCCTTTTTCTGAGCCTGCGGATACATATACCCTTTCAGGAAAATCTGCTTGTCAATTAAGGCAGCGACATCCGGATGCAGGGTTGCTTTGCCTTCCTGAACGGGAAACCCTTTGGCGGAAATTTCGCGAGCAAAGCTGACTCGACGATATCCTTGAGGGACTTCGGTTTTGAAGGCATAAATCTGCGAAACAATTCCCAAATTTCCAAAAGTGAGCGAAAGGAGTAACGCAATTATTGCCATAACCCGCCCACTATACATTCCTTCTGAGCGAGCGATAACCAGCAGTGCACTGACGCTGAGAACAGCAGCAAGCGAGGCAATAAAGACCCCCACAATCCCCAGTAATGCGGAGATGGAAACAACAGCCAATGCAAGACTGACAGGTACAAGAACCGGAGTGGGGCGATAATCGAACTCATTTGACCGCAAATCCTGCATGACATCTCACCCTCTGTTACCACACTCAATTTTTACCCAAGCCTGTAGGCAGAGAAAGCAGAACGAAACTTCCCCGCTGAAATTATCATACAGACTCTAAGGCAAAACGTACAATTTTTTCTGCCATCTGTGATGTTCTACGCAGAAACTTCGCCCGATGTTGGATCATACCACAGAAAGTTACCATACGACCACCTGTCTACGCAAGAAATGCCCTCCTGGCAGCGAACATGCTGGCTGTATCAAATTGCTTGGTTTTGCTGATTATACCGCCTGATGGAGATGTTTCAATAATCAAGACTGACCGGATTAAATCGTAAAAAACGGTTATTTCTGATGTTCTGCTGGTGACAAAAAAAGCATCATCCACACCTGCGATGAGCCGAATTTCACTGTTAGAAACCATGAACGGTGGATGAATCGATGATGTAATTTTGCCTCAACAGATTGACGTAAATCGGTCATTTCTGGCCTGACTGTTTCGCTCCGTAATACCAGAATTTTGTGTACAAAACCAGCAATCTGTGGGCATTTCTCTCTTTGCAATCCGCTAGCGGTTTTTCTGCGATCTCCTCTTCAAACAGACCTATGCTTTGATGGGATTTTGTGTGCGCCGGGAGTTTGAAGAACAGGGGATAGCCATGAATAAATTACGATGGGGCAGATTATTTCACAATGTTCTCCAGAAGATTGTCAGCTCCAGAAAAAAGACCTTGCCTTTCGCCCTGCCCCGATTCCGAGCCCATGCAAGAAATTCAGCTCGATCGCTGGGGTCATCTTCGGTAGAGATTAACTCGCTGGAATCTCTTGAACCACGTATGCTGCTTTCAGGTAGTTCAACATCTGAAGAGCCTGTATTACATGTGATGCCGGTTGCAACAGAACCGGCACAGGGAAGTCCAACTTCACTAGCAGGGTTAACAGTCAATGCTCCGTTGAGCGATACATTTTCGCTTAACAGTAACGCCAGCGCAAAGCAGACTATCTATCTCGACTTCACAGGAAATGTTACATCAGGCACGTATTGGAATTATGGAAAAAGTGCCAATCTGGTCACGAATGTTTTCAGCCTTGATAACGATACTGCATTCAGCGATACAGAGTTACAACGTATCCAGAATATATGGCAACGGGTTGCAGAAGATTTTATTGCCTTTGATGTGAATGTAACAACTGCAGAACCACCGCAAAGCGATTTGATTAAAAGTGGTTTTTCTGATGATCGCTGGGGCATCCGTGTTGCGATTGGAGGGCGGTATCAGGACTGGTACGGCAGCAGTGCAGGTGGAGTGGCTTATTTGAATTCGTTTAACTGGTCTACCGATACGCCTACGTTCGTCTTTTCCGAAACATTGTATAATAACGAAAAGTATGTTGCCGAAGCGATTTCCCATGAAGTGGGACATACGCTTAATCTGAGCCATGACGGAACCTCTACACTTGGTTATTACACCGGACACGGAAATGGTGCAACCGGCTGGGCTCCCATTATGGGAGTTGGCTACTATCGCGAGTTGACGCAGTGGAGCAAAGGAGAATACAGCGGAGCCAGCCAGACACAGGATGATTTAAGCATCATCACCACAAACAATGGCTTCGGCTACCGAGCGGATGATTATGGTAATTCGCTCAACAATGCAACTGCCTTAACGCTGGCACAAAACAGTACAATCACCAATCAGGAAGGGATCATTGAACAAAACACCGATACAGACTGGTTCTCTTTCACCACAACTGGAGGGACAATTAACCTTTCTATCGATCCATTCGTACTTAGTCCTAACCTCGATATTCTGGCAGAATTATACAATGAAGCCGGGCAGCTTATTCTAAGTAGTAATCCAGCAACTCTTCTGGATGCAACACTGACGACAACACTCGCTGCGGGCACCTATTATGTAAAAATTGATGGCATCGGAAAAGGAAATCCTACCACTGGATATTCCGATTACGGTTCTCTGGGCCAGTATACCATTTCCGGGACAATTGAAGGCCTTCCCGGTAGTGCGGGACCGATGAGCTTTGGTGCCTGGAACTCAAGTTCCGGCCTCCTGTTTTCAGATACATCAAACATGTCTTCCACAACAGCCCCTGCTGCCCCCAGCTATGGGCCAAATGGTCAGGGAGAGGCTTTTACGGGCGATTTTGATGGAGACAATGTTGACGAACTGGCAGTGAGAGATGCTGCAGGGAACTGGTGGATTGGTGAAAATGTTTCCGGTTCTTTCCAATTCACGAAATGGGGAAAATGGGGAAGTGTCAGTCTGATTCAGAACACACTTGTGGGAGACTTTAACGGTGACGGCAAAGACGACATCGCCGGACTGTACAGTAATGGCTCCTGGTGGATTGCTGTTTCTTCCGGAAGCGGTTTTACAAACCAGCGATGGGCGAGTTGGGGAAGCCCGGGTTCAATCCAGAATACATACGTTGGTGATTTCAACGGAGACGGAAAAGATGACATAGCAGGAATGTACACAAGCGGCAGCTGGTGGATTGGCGTCTCGCAAGGAAATGTTTTCAGCAACCAGCGCTGGGCAAGATGGAGCAGCGCTGCGATGCAACAGGCTGTTGTGGCTGATTTCGACAACGATGGCCGCGACGATATCGCGGCGTTATACAGCAATGGCAGCTGGTGGGTAGGAACATCTTCAGGAACAAATTTTGTGGCACAGCGATGGACAACCTGGGGATCAGTTTCACAAATTCAGGTTATCAAAACAGGCGACTTCAACGGAGATGGAAAGGCAGACATAGCCGGGATGTGGCAAAGTGGAAGCTGGTGGGTTGCAACCTCCGGTGGAAGTGGATTTACCAACCAAGGCTGGACACAATGGGGAAGTACACAATATCTGAAACAGGTGCTTGTCGGAGACTTCTCGGGTGATGGTAAGGATGACCTGATTGGAATGTATTCGAGTGGCTGGTGGTGGATGGCTCAATCACAGGGAAACAGTTTCCAGAACAGTGCTCTGACACAATGGGGAAATGGCAGTCTGGCAAACAGTTACTTCGTCGGCAACTTCAACACTGCCACAGCTGCTGCATTGCCGGGGGAAGTGCCTGCAAACACAGCCACCAGTTCCGTTCAACAATCAGGTCCCGTTGCTGCAGGCTTGTTTATCGAAGTATCATTCGAACAAATTAAGGCGTTCCAGCCTTCTGCTACCTCAACCGAAGATACTCAATTCCTCGACCTCGTGAATCGATGGAGCTCAGAGCAATACCAATACACAGATTCACAAACTGACCCGAAGGAAGAGTCTGTACCAAAGAGGAAAACAGTGACAGGTTCTGAAAAAGAACAGCCTCTGCAGGTAAATTCTGAGCAGTTACTGGAATTCCTGAACATGATGAATCAGCAGATGCTGGACCATTCCCTGTATCAACTGGGATAGTAATGGCAATTTGTCCGTCTAAGACGAGAGCTTAATGAGCGAGCGAGGTGGCCTGGACCGCTTCAGTGATTGGCTACGCAAGACAGCTGATTAAGCTTCGTACTGCGTTATCGCACGATGCTGTTTGCTTCAAGCCCCAAAAAAAAATTTGAATGGGCCTAACCCGGCGTAGCCGGAACCAAACAGGGATTAAAACCACGAAAGAAGAGACAATTATTCGTTTAATGGCAATCAGGGTAGCCCGACCACTTTTAGTGGTTGGGTGCCGCTAGGCACAAGATGAATGCGCCATGTGAGTGAGATTTAATTTGAGCTTCCAATAATCTTGGAGACCACATGGCGCATT
>WFOZ01000735.1 GCA_015487825.1 Planctomycetaceae bacterium | reverse complement strand
GTGCATGGAATCGCTACCATTTTACTCAGTCTATTTTCATGATTGAGATCTGCAGTTGGCTTTTGTGAGCGGAGCGAATTTGAAACGATTGATGAACGTGACTTTGAGATGCTTTGGTGGGAAGTTCGAATAACAGAGTTTTGGCGGTCGTTCCCCGTAAGTGAAAATGAGTTTTTGTCTCCGGCAGATGTACCTCCAAAGTGGTGCCTTTTTTATTTTGAATCTGCAGCCTGTTTTCTGCTTCGTAGCAGGTCCACTCGCGAAATAGATCCGGTATTGTTTTGCGATGAAGTTGTTCAATGCCAGTTGGTGTTAAAGCATTGTTCAATCGTTGCTGCCAGGTGATTTCGGGATACATTTTACACAAGTACGATAAAAACGATGCAGAAGCTCCACGGATTCCAGTATCCCGATAAAATCCCTGCGATGTTGAATTGCGTACTTGAAGTGGTGAGCGTTGAGGATACGTTGCAAATGCATTGAGTCGGTTAAGCAGATTGGAATCACTTCCCGTACATTCCCGCTCTGCGGCATGTGCCCAGCCTTCAAATATCCATTCGTAAATTTCCATTTCATTTGATTGCTGCATCGCATTTAGTGAGCACAAATGGAATAGCTCGTGTGCCAGCAACGTGGCTACTGATTCCTGTAGATTATTTTGTTCAGAGAGTAACTGGTCGAGTTGTGCATTAACAAAAATTGTATTTGAAGAATTATGTAGAAACGATCTGCCGTTAGATTGTTGCTCCACGGCAACACACATTTTAAGGGGCTCTGCCTGGGTGCCGAATTTTTTCAGATAGGGCGTGATCACCAACTGGATCGTGCGGGGAGTCTGTTCAGGGAGATTTACCTGATACCAGCGAGCAACGCGATCATTAAATGACCGGGCAAGGAGCAGGCTCAGATTATCATATCGATCAGAAACCGGTATCGCATGATCAAGCCAGATATTCAGGCCGTTTTCACATTTAATCTTTTCCGCTTTGATTACAATTCCCGGCAAACCTGTAAAAGTCATCTCTGAATTTATTGTCTCTGAGGAATAATGCGGAGTCAGTTTCTGTTCTGCCTTGCTTACATATTTCAGTAAACCCTGTTGTTGATTTTGGTCATTAAAACATACCAGCCGTGCCGGGAGATTTGCATCTTCTCTATCTGTAGCGCGAACATACTTCAGCGGATCATTTCTGACGGGCAATTCTGTTAATATTGCTGAGGATGAAAAACGCCTGTTCGACAGGCGATGCCATTCTCCAATTTTCTGGAGTTCGCTTTTTCTGAGGAAGCTCCAGGTTATTTCAACGGGATATTTTATTTCAGCTTCACCCAATACCCCGACAACCAGAAGATATTTTCCGGGAGTCAATGGTGGTAAAAAGATTTCGTCATTCTGACTATTGATGTCAGCCTTATTAATCTGCCAGGCGTACCAATGATTGGAGATTAGAGGGGGCAGTCCGATAGTGGCAATTTCCTGAGTGTTGGTAAGCGGGCCTGAAGATAGAACCGCCTGTTGCTGCGATGGCTTGCTGTATGCCTGCCAGTTTTGCAGGAACAGGAGCGTCAACAATAATGAGGCAGTAACTGGCAGGACAGATTGCCTGTATTGCTTGGTTGCAGCGGAGCCGAGCTGGTGTGCATTGCTGATCATTCTGATTGCCTCACCAGCTTCATTGGTTCTCTCTCCGTAATAGATGTTGGTCGATGCAGTGAGTCTGTATGCATACTGCAGTGTTAAAAGCACCCAGGTTGGCTTCTTTCGGTCGGTACTCGAGCTCTAAGGCAAAGGAGTTAACCATTGAGTTAGTACAATTTGATATCGGCATAATCGCTCTAATCGATGCAACCAGCGAACATAAAAAATGTCTGAAAAGAGGGAATTCAGAGCGAGAGCGATATTTTCAACGAGGTGGCTTGATTCGTAGCAGATTTATGGAATTTATCTGTTTTAACGATTGAAGTAGCTGGTAGGGGCTGGACTTCCCATGACGGCTCGTCCTCTGGAATTTGAGAAATTCTGCCCGAACGTGACAAATTCACAAGAAAAAGCTTCTCAGAGGGTCGAAATTCAGGATACAATTTGAATTAAATTTCCGTAAATCGTTACGGTCTGTCCTAAGATGCGCAATAAACCCGACTCGGGAGATGCAACACGATGATTCGAACTACACACTGGCTGGCAGCGTTTGCCTTATTTACTATCGCAACACCTGTATTCCAAACGTCCCAAGCGGGAGACCTGCCGATAACCGGGCAGGCAAAAGTCGTTCAAACTCCTCAGGGGCATGATTTTGCCGCCCTTGCGGTACGATTGGATGCAGAGGCAGCCCAGGAGAAAAAATCTCCCGAGCAACTCTTAATTCTGATTGATACTTCAGCCTCTTCAGTGGGAGAGTATCGCAAACAGTCAATGAAAGTTGTTTCTTCTTTACTTCGAAAACTTTCGCCTGGGACTCGTGTTGCAGTCTGGGCAGTTGATGTTGAGCAAACGCCGTTGACAGATGGCTTTGTCTCGCTGACTCCGGAAAATATTGATAGCGTGCAAGCGAAGTTGCAGAAACGAATTCCTGCCGGAGCAACTAATTTCTCCGCTGCGTTGGAAAACGGTCTGAAAGCATTCGACCCAGCCCGTACTGCTGCAATGGTCTATGTCGGTGATGGTTACAGTGCTGCCCGTTTGATTTCTCCTGAAAAAATGACCGAACTGGTCAGCAGATTTTCTGAGAGTAAGATTCCAGTCAACAGTTATGCAATCGGTTCTCAAACAGATATGCAACTGTTGGGGATTCTTGCCTTGAGAAGTGGTGGAGCAGTGATTGAAGACGCTTCACAGGAATCTACAGATAAAGCTGGTGCTCAACTGGCACAGATAGTGAGTGAAAAAGTCTGGTATCCCGAAACATTACAGGTTTCGGAAAACCTGCAAATTCTTCCCGCGGTTGCCTTACCAGTGCGTGCTGATCGAACCACGATCTATCTGGCAGAGATTAAAGGGGATCGCAGAGAAGCAGGTTTATCGCTGGGGGATGTAGACAACTCTGCTACTGTCTCGTTCGACCTGACAAAATCTCCTCAGGGGCATATCGCAATACGTGCACTTTATTTGCGTGCGAAGGAAGATCAGGGGTTGAGTGTGCCTACCGCCGGGGCAGGTGTTATGCAGGCTGCTGTATCACGGTTTGAACAGCAGGTCGCCTTCATGCTCACCCAGGCCAATCAGGCTGCTGATCGAGCCGATGCAGGTAGTGCTGCTGCTATTTCAAAGAGATTGCTGCAGTTCGATCCAGCAAACAAAGCAGCCGGCAAAATGGCAACCATTCATCAGGTCGCAATGCTTCAACCTAAAAATGCAAAGCCTCCTGCGATTGTCACCGAGTTGGACGAGTTGGAAAAAAAACGTACCGATGCTCCGTCAAAAGTCGAAAGTGATTTGATTGAGAAATACAAGGTCCGAGAAAAAATAGCTGGTGAAAAATTAAGCCTGCAGGTTGATCGGGCTGTTCAGGAAGCTCGCGAACTGACAAATCAGGATCCTGTTGGTGCCCTCTCAATCCTCAAGGGGATTCAGGGGATGGTTCGAAATGCAAACGATATCGATCCTGAAATTCGAAAACAGTTAAGTGGCAAAGTTGGAAATGTAATTTTGGAAGTTCGTGCCCGTAAAGAAAAGATAGATAACAACCGTGTCCGTTACGAACAGCAACTTGCAGAACAGGAAGCTCGCCGACGTGTTATCGAAGATCTGGCTCTTGAAGAAGAACGACTCCAGCAGTTGATTGATCAGGTTCGAGCCTTACTGGAAGACGGCCTGCATGGCGACACTGCTGCTTTTGCAGAAGCAGAATCTGTAGCAGAAGCTGCTGTTGAACTGGCTCCATTCAGTGGGACAGCCAATACCGCTCAATTTACTGCAGAAGCGGCAGGTCAGTTGGAAGATGCTCGTTATCTTCGCCTGTTGCGAGCAGACCGTTTCCTGGAAACTCTGACTCAGGTTGAATTTTCACATGTCGCGTTCCCGGATGAACCTCCTGTTCGTTATCCGCCAGCACCTGTCTGGAAGGCGTTGACCGAACGGAGAAAAATCTGGGCTTCTGTTGATTTAAAAGACGACAGCCCTGCAGAACGACTTATCCGGGAAGCCCTGGGACAGGAAACCGAGTTTAACTTCATCGATACTCCATTGTCTGATGCACTACTTATTATTGGTGAGCAACACGGTATCAATATTCGTCTGGATACACTTGTTTTGGAAGAAGCGGGAGTTCCAAGCGACGAGCCGGTCAATCTGATTATCTCCGGGATTACCTTGAGAAGTGCTTTGAAGATCATGCTGGAAAACATGCCTAACGATGAACTGACTTGGGTTGTTGATGACGAAGTGATGAAAATCACAACCGTAACCAAAGCAGAAGAAATCATGCCAACGCGTGTCTATCCTGTTGCGGACCTTGTTATTCCCGTACAGTCTCTGGG
>WFOZ01000734.1 GCA_015487825.1 Planctomycetaceae bacterium | reverse complement strand
TGACGTCATGAACCTGCCCCGAAGCCGGAAGTCTTTGTGTAATGTCTGCTGGTTACTGTTGCCGTTTTTATTTGTTGCTCTTTTGGGGAACGGATCGCCAATTCACTCAGCAGAGAAAAGTGCGGTGACGGCTGTTGATGCTGGCAACCTGCTTGAGCAGGAAATTGAAAAAGACTGGCTTGGGCGCACAGACGCGACAACTTCCATTTCTCGCGAAGAGATCCAGGCGGTTATTGATCGTGCAAAAAAACTTGGTGCCCGGCTTCAGGATAAAGCAGATGCGAAACGGCTTGATCCCCTGTTAAGTGATCTGCAAGCTCTTGAGCAACAGCTTGCTGGAATCGAAGAGAAGGATTTTGCGACGAAACAACAACCTCATGAGCTTTATTTACGAGCTTGCCGCCTGGCCCGTGAAATTGCTTTTTGTAATTCTCTTTTGGATATTGAAAAACTGCTGTTCATTAAACGTCATGCACCAGAAGGCGTGCATCATATGTGTGACCAGTATTATGGATGCAATGCCAAGCCGGGGGGAGGGTTGTATGTTCTGGAAAATCCTTTCGGGAAGAAGCCGACGTTAAAAAATCTGTTGCAAAATTCGGTTGTCGAGAATGGTCGCTTGAAGGGGAAAAAACTTCATGGCGGCACGTTTCTTTCTCCCGATGTTTCCTTTGACGGAAAGACCATCCTGTTTGCCTACAGCGAGGCGCAAGGGTGGGAGAAATTTCTGGGGAAAGAAGTTTACGAATGGGAGCCGGAGTACAGTTATCACATTTTCAAATGCAACAGCGATGGCAGCCAACTGGTGCAATTGACGGACGGCAAATGGAACGATTTTGATCCCTGCTTTTTGCCGGGCGGGCGGGTTGTTTTCATCTCTGAACGGCGCGGCGGCTTTTTGCGATGCGGGCGGCACTGTCCCGTTTATACCATGTTTTCGATGGAACCCGATGGCAGCGATATTATTTGTTTGAGCTATCACGAAACTCACGAATGGCATCCCAGCGTTACCAATGATGGGATGCTCGTTTACACCCGCTGGGATTATATTGATCGCGATTCCGATATCGCACATCATCCCTGGACCTGCTACCCCGATGGTCGTGATCCTCGTTCTTTTCATGGAAACTACCCCGTTGTCCGTGAAGAACGGCCCTGGATGGAATTGAGTATTCGCGCGATCCCGAATTCCCACAAATTCGTCGCCACGGCTGCCCCTCATCATGGTCATGCTTTCGGGTCTCTGATTTTGATCGACCCGAATATCACTGATGATAACGCAAAATCTCAACTGACCCGCCTTACCCCTGAAGTTCCATTTCCGGAAGCTGAAGGGGGCAAGAAACTGATCCGCCAAAGAGAAGTTTATGGAACCCCCTGGCCTTTGAGTGAAGACGATTTTATTTGTACCTACGACAGCAAAGCAAAGAATCATGGAATTTATCTGATCGACAGCTTTGGTAATAAAGAGTTGCTTTATCGTGACTCTTCCATTTCCTCCCTCAGTCCCATCCCGCTACAGGCTCGTACGAAACCTCCTGTGATCCCCGAGCAGACCACTCAGGCTGCCAGGTCGAAATCAAAAGGCGAAAAACAGAAGCCGGCAACCGTTTCGGTAACGAACGTTTACGATGCGGATCTTCCCTGGCCCGAAGGTACAAAAATCAAGTCGATGCGAATCATCCAGGTTCTACCAAAAACGACAGCCCCGCCCAATGTTCCCAGAATTGGTGCAGCCCGACAGACAAACGCCCGACTCGTTTTGGGAACGGTCCCGGTTGAAGAAGATGGAAGTGTCTATTTCGAAGCACCGGTTGGAAAAGCGATTTACTTCCAGACATTAGACGAGCGGGGCATGGCGGTTCATTCGATGCGCAGCGCAACCTACCTCCATCCCGGAGAGCAGTTGAGTTGTCATGGATGTCATGAGAAAAAACAGAACATCCCGTACTCGACTCAGAAAGTTCCACTCGCATTTATGAGGGAACCTTCAAAAATCCAGGGCGATGTTGATGGTTCGAACCCGTTCAACTATGTCCGTCTGGTGCAACCGGTGCTTGATCGTCATTGCGTCAGTTGTCATACGGAAAAAAAAGCTCTCGACTTAACCGGCACCATCACAGGGAAGCATGGCTGGACCCGGTCATACAGCAATCTGGCGGAAAAGTACGGGTTCTATTTTCATGTCTTCAATGGTTCGATTGCTTCAGGCGTCCACGGCGGCAGCCGAACAACCCCCGGAAAATTTGGAGCACACGCTTCCGAATTGCTCAAATATCTGGCCAAAACCCATCACGGAGTCAATCTGCCCGAAGAAGATTTTTATCGGCTTACCCTTTGGCTCGACTGCAATTCAGAATTTTACGGCTCCTACGAAAATACCGAAGAGCAATCCGCAGGAAAAATTGTCCATCCGACATTGAATTAGCAGCAAGGCATTAAAATACAAGCCTGCAGCCTCGTAGGGGCCGCAATAGCGGACCGGACCTTACGGTGAATAGCTATGAATATGACAGTTGTTGTTCGTTCGATACCTGTCTATCATTGGGGCCGTGCCGCCTGTTGATTCAGGAGATGTTTTTCACCGATTTTATTTCCGGAAAATCAAGCCATGCTCTATTCTTGCTTTTGTCGTGTTATTCTACTTCTCTCTGGCATCAATTTTCTGATACCAGCTTCACGGCTTGATGCAACTGATTGGCCAATGTGGCGTTATGATGCGGGGCGTTCTGCTCAGTCTGTCGAAAAATTGCCTGCTGATTTGCAATTGTTATGGACGCGGCAACTACCGGCGTTGAAGCCTGCGTATCGCAATTCCCGTTTGCAGTTTGATGCCGGTTACGAGCCGGTTGTTGCCGGGAAAACATTATTTATAGCCTCTTCCCGCAATGATCGACTCACAGCTTACCAGACCGAAACCGGGGCAGAGCGCTGGCGGTTTTATGCAGAGGGGCCGATTCGATTTGCACCTGTTATCTGGCAGGAAAAAATCTATTTCGGTAGCGATGACGGCTACCTCTATTGTCTGGATGCAAAACAGGGGAAATTAGTCTGGAAATTCCGTGCAGTTCCTTCAAATCGCAAGGTTATTGGGAATGAGCGTTTGATTTCACTCTGGCCATTGCGCGGCGGGCCGGTCATTTCGCAGGGCGTTATTTACTTTGCGGCTGGAATCTGGCCGTTTGAGGGGATCTTCGTTTATGCACTCGATGCTTCAACTGGAAAGCGTCTCTGGTTGAACGATCAGACGGGGGCGATTTACGGTCAGCATCCTCACAGTGCAAAAGCTTTCGGCGGGGTGACGCCGCAGGGGTATCTGGTTGTCAGCGGCGATGATCTGATTGTTCCTTGTGGTGCTGCTTTCCCGGCCACGTTCGATAAAAAAACAGGTCGTCTGAAAGAGTTCGCTCTCCCCAAAGAAGGGCGACTTCCCGGAGGCTGGTTTTCCGCGCAAGCCAAAGCCCGCAGGCGGGGGCAGGAGGTTCCGGAGAAATCCGAAATTCTGTTCGATGCAAAGGTCAACAGTGCACGTCACGAAGATGACCAACGCCAGGGGCCGGGAGAAAAAGGAATTCAGTCGACCATTGTTGTGGGTGATCGGGAATTCAAGTACGAAGAAAAAATCCCAGGTGTCGCCGGTGATATTCACAGCATTGTTGCAGCCGATGGCAAATTGTTCGTTGTTACAAAACAGGGAACAATCAGTTGCATGGGGGCAGGGAAAGGGAATGTCACTCAACACGAAACGCCTGTTGCTGAAGTCAAAAAAGAAAACAGCCTTGAGAAGACGACCAGCGAATTGGTCAAAAACATCAACGTGAAAAATGGCTATGGTTTGATTCTTGGCATTGACGATACCACAACGCTTGAAACGATTGACCAGTTACTCAGCCAGACAGAATTGAAGCTGGTCGGCATCGATAAAGATGCTGGGGAAATTGCGAGATTTCGCCGCCAGTTCGATGAACGTGGGCTGTATGGGACTCGCATTTCGTTACGGGTTGCAGATCCGGTGACTGCTGAATTTCCACCTTATCTGGCCAGTGTCGTTATCTGCAAAGATACAATTGTTCCTGAAAGTGAAGCCGGGACTCAATTTCTGGAACGGGTCTATCAATCGCTACGCCCTTATGGTGGCAAGGCTTACTTCAGTATTGCGAACCCTGATATCACTGCGCAAAAGATGTCGCAATTTATTCATTTCAGACCTGCCGGAGGGGTTTGGATTTTCGATAAAACCTTTGCAATGCTGACACGGCAAGGTGCGTTGCCCGGTGCAACAAACTACACCGGAAGCTGGAGCAGTCCGGATCAGCTTGTGCGGGCGCCGCTTGGTGTGCTTTGGTTTGGGGATGTCGTCAGTCATTTCAAGCGGGCACCGCAGCCGCATATTGTTGATGGAGTGATGATTTCCTACGACAAAGCCTGGCTCGGTTTTCCATCCGGAGAACGGCCGCCCTATCAATTGGTGCCTCCGATCTATTCCGATGTTTATACAGGTCGAAAAATTTCCAAAGAGGAAATTGCAACACAGATCGATTCGTTTCCGAAACGGGATATCACAAAAAAGCAACTCTCGCAATATCGTCCTCCCTATCAGAAGAAAGATTTTCCTCCTGAAAAAGCAGATGTTGGCACCCGAACAAACCCGCTTACCGGCAAGCAGGAGCCGCGCGATATCGTAAAAAGTTACGGCTGCGATGGGGGTGTCGATTACGGTTTGATGTTTACGGTACGTTCCGGCACCGCATCGTTTTATGATAAACGTAACGAAAGTGGTACCATTCATATCAGCGGGCCACGTTCCGGTTGCACGAACAGCATTATCCCTGCCAATGGGTTGCTCAATATCCCGTATTATTATCAGGGATGCACTTGCAGTTATCCGTTGCCGGTTGGCCTGGCGATGGTTTCTCTTCCGGAAGAGCATGAGCAGTGGACCGTCTGGGGGGAAGCAGAACCGAAACAGATACAACGTGTTGGCATCAACTTCGGGGCACCGGGAGACCGCATCACCAATGGAGGAACGCTGTGGCTGGACTCTCCTTCCCAGGGTGGCCCATCCCCGAAGCTGGATCTGGAAGTTTTGCCAGCAGATAGCAAAACGTACTACCATCATTCTCTCTGGATCGCCGGCGGCAATGGTTGGCCCTGGGTCGCTGCATCAGGCATGCAGGGTGTTTCATCCATTCGCTTAAAAAACCTGAAACCCGGCTCTTACACCGTTCGACTTTACTTTGCAGAACCAGAAAACATTCAGCAGGGAGAACGGATTTTTGATGTCACTCTGCAAGAAAAACAGGTGCTCAAAAACTTTGATGTGATCAAACAAAGTGGCGGAAAAATGCGAGTCGTGGTGAAGGAATTTTCGAACGTTTCATCAACCGGAGAAATCAAACTCTCTCTGCATGCAACAAAAGGGAAAGCAATCATCAGTGGAATGGAACTGATTGCAACCAACCTGCCAGTCGAGCCGATTATCAAATTGAAAGATCGACCTGTATACAGCAGGTAGCAAGTTCGAATATTCAATACAATAGAACAGGAGCAGGCGAGCCGTACGGTGATGGTTCTGGTCACTTTCAATCCGTCAAGTTGCAGGTAAAAAACTGTTAGTAAAATTCGGATTATTCATTATAATCGGTTGTAATTCCCTACATTATCCAGTGGGTAACATGTCTGGCTAATCAGCCTGATTGCCTGGTCCGCGGCGTTGTATGGATTGTAATTGTTGTGCATACTGTTTTTGTTATCAAACGGGACAAAGTAAGACTTTTACCTGTTTCAATTCGACCCTTTCGTCAATTTTCGTGCTACCTTTCCAGAGTCTGTCTCATTTGGACAGGAGTTGCCGGTTTGTAGTTTAATAGCCGCCAGCATTTCGGAAATTCGTTCAAGTGGACTTCAGTTTTATGTTGGAGTGGTTTTATCATTTCGCTGCCTATGCAGAAATGCATGGCCTATCCACAGCGCTTGCATTTATATGCCTGATACAGTACGTCATGCACATTTATGCCCGGCAGCGCGATTCGGAGCAGGAAGTCAGCTATCTGGAAGAACTGGAAATACTCGAAGATGAAGTTTCCTCCCTGCAGCACGAGCGATATCTGGCTCGCGTTGAAAACGCTGTTCTTCGTGATATTTTTTCCAATATTGAACAGGGTAAAGCAATAGACCTGCTGTTGAAAAACTTTGTGCCTAAAACTACTCAAGGGTTCGCTGTCTTCTTTTGTTCTCGAGATAACAGACTGAGTGTTTACGCTTCGCGTGGACTTGATGAACAGATTTGTAACGATCTGAACCTGGATACGGACTGGCTGAAAAAACTGACATCAGACGATATTGTTCGTATCGCAGGTAAAGAATTATCAAGCTCGCAGTTTCTGAAAAGTCTGGACGGGAAATCTCGCCGTAAAATCCACGAGCTGTATCTGATTCCTGTTAATGATCGCGACGGAGCTGTTGGAGTCATTGCGACAACGCTTCTGTTTCCTCACGGTGTTGCATCGAACATTCAGAAGCAGTTAATCAGCCGGATTCTCGAAAGTGTAACCGGGTCTTTGAAGCAGACAATGACACTGCACGATCAGGAACTGAAATTAAAATTATCTCAGGAAAAACTGGTTTTACGTTCCATCGCAGATCGTCACCACGGTATGCCTTCAAAGTTGATGGACGAATACATGCTGAGGCTGACT
>WFOZ01000733.1 GCA_015487825.1 Planctomycetaceae bacterium | reverse complement strand
GCAATAGCGGACCCTACGGCAATTTAATAAGATCAACAGGAATGTATCGATAATGCGAAGAAATAAGAAGTCTCTATCCGGTTTGATGATGTCGCTGATTGCAATCTCGTGCATGATTGGCACAGCTTTTATTTCTGTACAGGCGACTGTGCTGAAAGAAGTTAAGAATTCTGTACCAACAGTCGGGCAGAAATTTCAGTCGGTCGATTCACTTGATGTCAGTCTGGAAGAAGATTGCGATCAGGGAGTCAAAAAGTATCTTGATGGTCTTGCCTGGTCGAAGCAGAAGTTTGAAGTGCAGCTTCATCCTGCCTACAAAAATCGTGGCGATTTTCTGGTTACTTTTCCTTCTCCTATCACATCAAATAATGGCGGGGACGATACCGTTACGATGGAGTGGTATCCGGCGAAAAATAAAGCAGGGGAAATCATCAAAGCCCCTGCGATTGTCGTCGTGCATGAATCGGGAAGTGGAATGACGGTAGGGCAGCTTTTTGCTAAAACGCTTAAAAAACAACACTTCCACACATTTCTTCTTCATATGCCCGGGTACGGGAAAAGAAAATCTAAACAGAGGCAGGATGTTTCAGAACTGATCACGTTGTTTCATCAGGCGATTAATGATGTCAGGCGGGCGCGAGATGCCGTTGCGGTGTTGCCGATGGTGGATGAACGTCTTATCGTTTTACAGGGGACCAGCCTGGGTGGTTTTGTTTCTGCGACAGTCGCTGGTTTGGATCAGGGATATGACGCCGTTTTTCTAATGCTTGCTGGGGGAGATCTTTACGATATCCTCATGCACGGCAAAAGAGACGCCGAAAAAGTTCTGGAAAAGACAAGAGAAGCAGGCATCAATGATGATCAACTGAAAGAGATTATCGATAGAATTGAACCACTTAATCTTGCATCACGCATGAATGCTGCTCGTGTCTGGTTGTACTCTGGAAAGTACGACACAGTTGTGCCGTTACGAAACGCAAACCTTCTCGCCAAAGCTGGCGGGTTAAGCGGGGAAAATCATATTTTGATGCCGGTGAATCATTACTCAGGAATTGTCTATCTTCCCGTAATATTCAAACACATTGGCGAAAAAATCAATCTGATTGCCGAATCAAAAGGGATTGATTCGGCAATGTGAATTTGGCTCTTTTTCTCCATGTTAATCTGAAAACGGTATCCGTAACTAATAAAATGCGAACAGTCGCTCAGCGAGAACAGACTATTCGGAGTGTTACCAATCCACTCCCCGGCAGTATTTCATATACGAATAAGCGTCCTTTGAATGTACCCGGAAAATACGATCGGTGGGAGTTGCTCGATTTTGTCTGCGATTATCATCCTCATCTTTCACGTGCCACATGGAATAAAGTTTGCGAAGATGGCCTGATTCGTTATCAGCAGCGAATCATTTTTGCAAACGAAAAAGTGCGGGTTGGTCAACAATTGTCGCGGCATATTCCCGATACGATTGAGCCAGCTGTCAATGCGAATCTGAAGATCATTTCCTGGGAAGAGCCATTAATTGTATTTGACAAGCCAGCACCACTGCCGATTCATCCTTGTGGGCGTTTCAATAAAAACAGCATGACACATATTCTTGCTCTCGCATTCCCGGAAGAAAAACTGCGTCCTGCACATCGGCTCGATGCCAATACGACCGGCCTGATTCTCTTTTCAAATTGTCGGGAAGTCTCTCAGAAGCTGCATCAACAGTTTGAGCAGGGGCTGGCGAAGAAATCTTATTTATGCAAAATTCATGGACAACCGCAGTGGGACAACCATCTGTGCAGCCTTCCTGTTTCTCGTCAGGCTGAAAACGCTGGAACACGAGTTATTGATGAGAAAAATGGTCAGTTCGCTCAAACTCGGTTTATCGTATTGCAGCGGAACGAGGATGGAACCGCTTTACTCGAAGCGATCCCGATAACCGGAAGAACAAATCAGATTCGCGTGCATTTGTGGCACATGGGCTATCCCATTGTTGGTGATCCTGTCTATTTGCAAAACCATCAACAAGGTAAATTTCAGACAATGTCAATCGATTGCCCGTCCATGGCGCTACATTCCTGGAAAATTACGATTGAACATCCTGTTCTTAAAGAAACGATTTCTTACCAAACTCTCAGGCCAGACTGGGGGTAGAAGCTGATCGCAGGAGATGTCTTCAATGTTTCTGAGACGAGTAATTCAGGTTTCTACGCTTCAACGATGTCGTCCTTCAAACTCAACACGAATGCAACAACGTCATCAATCTCCTGATCAGGAATCTGCAGGACATTCATTGTCACAGCCGCATGATTAAGAAAGATTTCCCAATCACTTTCAGAAATTTTCATTCCTTTATGTGTTGTTTTCATATCTCGACCGGTGTAATACATCGGCCCGCCAGCGGCTGAGCATAAGTAGTCGATCAGCAGTTGCTTTTCTCTGGCGATTCCATCGTCTCCCCGATTCTGCCAGAAGCGGCCCAGTTGTGCATCTCCCTGGAGACGAGGCAGTAGCTCATCCGAAAAAGCAGTGATGCCATCGTAACCGCCAAGACGTTCGTAAAGTGATTTCTGATTCATGTTTTCCCTTGAAGTAGATTCTTTCACCATCATATGCTCGCTGTTTGCTCGCATCATTGGTGAGTGTTACGATGTTTCTTTTTGGTTGTGGCAAACCAGCCACGCCGGAATTTCCAGTTTGAATAATCTTTTTCAGCGAAATCGCAATGAGTACAAATCGGCATCTGACATCACAAAACGAACCTGGATTGCTTTTCCTGCCAATGTACTGATATCCGAACCCTGTTTCCATTCAACTGTTCTGGAAATATGGTCGCCGTAAATTGGTTTCATATCTTTCAGGCTGAAACCGGGAATTGGTTGACCGCTTGCATCCTGAATTTCGACAAGAATCTGACCTGCTGCACTGGTCGAATAGTTAATCTCAAGTTCACTGCCTTTGAACTTTAACAGTTTTGTGACTAATTCACCGCCGGCAAGAGGAGCATTTACAGAAACAAAACCATCAATTCGCAAAGTATATCTCCGACCGCCGGTGAGAAATAATGAGATTTCAGTGGGGCTTGTTTGATGAATTCCAATCGCGGCATAGTTCGCCCGATTGGCCCAACCAGCTTTCCCGATGCCCGGGCGAATAAACGATTCCGTAAATTCACGATCAAAACGGTTTCCGCCTCGTGTACTCATCAGTAGAATATCAGTTGCTGATCCTCGTTTTGCCATAAAGCGGGTCGGCAGGGCAATATAAATATGTGGGGCTCGATAATAGGGTTGTGTGCAAGGCGTATAAAGATGCTCTCCGGGGAGGTTGGCCTGCATTTCTACAAGAAGTGTCCAGTTGATAAAGTCCTTGGAAGTGGTACGGGCAATGCCGCGATATCCTTTGATGAACCGGCGAAAATAGCAGACATACGCCTGTTCGGAATCTGACCAGAATGCATAATTCTGGGAATCGAAATACTTCCCCCATTCTTCCGGAATAACGGGTTTGTCCCTGAGCTTTTTCCAGTGAATTCCATCCGAGGAAACATACGCTTTCAAACCACCCGGCCCACGTTTTTGACGAATCTTTTTGTATTTTTCGTGCGGCTGATACGCCAATCCTCCCAGTGCTTTGTATCGCTGTTCTTGTGGGATGCCGGGCTTGGTATCAATAAATGGCGTGAAATTATGATTCACCAGAAATTCATCCTGCAACACAACATTGCCCTGCGGAAATGTCGGGTGCTCTTTGTAAATCCCAAGCCTGGGCAGTGTCCAGTGAATCGCGTCCTTGCTTTCCGCATATAGCGTGACTTCTCCCTCGTGATATTGCTCCCAGCCTTTTTTCCAGTGGTTGCCGGGTTGAGTATCGCCGCGATAGTAAAACTGATATTTATCAGCCGCCTTGAGAACAGTTGCATAATGCCCGTGCGGACGAGCCGGCGAAACTGGTTGCATCAATTGTGGCGTGTGTAGTTTGAGTGATGTTTGTTTCAATTCGCCAATGATAAATCGATCCAGAAATAACTCACGTCGAGAATCAATATCGATTACCGGGGGAGCATCCTGGCCAACTGCGAATTGAATCGCATTCAGAGAAAATGCAGTCAATACCCCGATAAAACAGAAATATTTCATAGTGATTTGAGATTCTGTTGTGCTACTAAGGAGCGATTGATTGAAAGCTGTCCCTGTTCGGGGAGAATAGAAATAAGGTTCACTGTCAGGAAGAATCAGCCGTGAGGCAAGCTTTTCGACTTTCAGGAAAACATTCTTTTTCCAACTGCATCGCCGCTCTATTTCTGAAAGCGAATTTGTTCCGGGTCGTCGAAATCGTCTCTGATTTTATAAGGGCGTGAATTCAGATACCAGTTACGCCAGGATTTATACACTTTGTTCTGCCAGGCGGCCTGGATTTTTTTCTTATCAATTTCGACGTCAGAATCTTCGTATTGCTCTAATGGATCAACCGGGTTGTTGAAGCCGTTGGGGCGGCGGGAAATCCAGCAAAGTGCCAGACGGGCCTCTATTGCAACGCCCAGATCGTCATCTTTCAACAAAGGAATAAGCAGGCCTGCAATGTCGAGGCGATCCGTTTTCCCGATGGCCCAGGCGGCGACCTGCCGGACGCGCGGATCAGAATATTTTACTAATGACTTCAGTAACTTTTTCTTACCGATCAGTTTTTTGGGATCAGAAATATCAACCTTCCTATCAGTAGCTTTCACTTCTACATCTGCTTTTGAGAGGTCAATTGTTGCAAGGCCTGCCAGAAGCTGGTCGAAATCACTCATTTGCTCTTTCTTAAATTCCAGCTTTCCATTGCGGAAGTTTACTTGTGAAAGATCATCTGGCAACCCTCGCCCTCCAGCCAGAACACCTTCTCCCAGTTTGACTGGTCGCGAGCGAGTGGGGATCAGTTTTTTTGTTGCCTGCATTAAAAACAAAAGCGTGAAGCATGTTGCACTTGGATGATCACCTGAGCGAGTACTGGTTTCTGACCAGCTACCATTTTTAGTTTGCCTGGGCAACCAGAAATCGGTCCCTTCCTTATACCAGTCATGCGTCCCGTATGTCTCCCAGTTATTGACAGAGGATGTACGTTCAAGAGCATAGAAATAGTAATGTTGGTGTCCGTTATGGGTAGAAACCAAATTCTGGGCAAATCCTCGCGTAAGCCAACCTCGGGATCTTTTATTGGAAGCATCAATTTGTGGTCTGATTGGTTTGGGCGTCGTTCTTAGTTTGGGACCGGTGGGCTTCGGGTTCTTGTTTTCCAACACTCCAAAACGAGGCCCATTCTTTTTTTGTGATTTATCGGCGCTCGGTGCAGGCATGTCTCTAAAAAGGATAAGTCGGATGATCCCCAGTGTACCAGAAGCAGCAGCCCCCATCGTCGCATACAGAGGTCTATCTGAAGTTACCTTGTTATTGCTGAGTACAGGGTGATAAAAGAAACCTCCTGATTTATCTTGAGTTCTAAAATGCCAGGCCGCTGCCTTCTCAAAGACTTCCAGAGGAATTTCCACACCGGCTCGATGAGCTGCCCACAATCCCAGAATGGCATATTGTGTGATACTGGTATCTCCTTCGCCATCCTTGGGTTGATAAGGATAGTACCAGGCACCTATTTCCAGCTGCCCTTTGATAATATAATTTGAAATTGCCTGTATCTGGTTGAAATATTCTTCAGGATCGGCTGCCTCTAAAGCCATTACATCAATCGCCGCTTCATAGGTATGGTGTGGCCCCGGAGTATATTTGAGATCTGTGTCGGTCCCACTGAATTTCTTCAGAATAACTGCCAGGCCTCTCTTCACCGCGGGACTGTCAGCAGAATCGCCACCGGCCAGCAGAGTGTAGATTACAAGTCCGGTAGCGGGTTTGAACTTCAAGTCATATTGCCGTAAATACTGTAGACCACGTTCAACAGCTGGCTGGACACGAGGATCTTTGGCTGCCTCAACCGGCTGTAATAACCCTGCAATCAGAAATAGAAAACAAGAAGCAATAAGGGTTCGTAAAAAAAAATAGCTTCTTTCTGTTGGTGCCCTCTTGGCAACAAGATCAATTGAAAACTGACGCTCCGGTTTTAACTGATCAGTATGTTGCATGCTACTGCTCCAGATTTAGCCATGAACCACTAAGAGGCAGGAAACGAAAATCTGCCATGCCGGGGTAGAAACAACCGGGACCGTATGACCATGCAGCCCAAGTCACGAAAGCCCCAATC